>SFVH01000030.1 GCA_004561555.1 bacterium | reverse complement strand
GCGTAATCGGTCCGAATATGGCACTTATCTTTGATGTGGAGCTTCTCCGCGTGATAAAATAAGAAATTAATAAACAAACTAAAAAACATATCAAAACAATGAAAAAACTTATTCTTATGGCTGTGGCTGTGGTGATGGTAGCATTCACCGGCTGCAAAGGCTCATCAGAGAGCAACGAACTTAAGGAATGTCGTGACTCGTTGACCATAGCATTGGGTGAACTCCACGCGCTCCGTTTCCAACAAATGAACGACTACTATAAGCAAAACGGAGATAGCACCGGCATTGACAAAGCAGAATACTTGAAGGGCTTCAAGGTGGTGCTCTCAGCCGACACTACTATCAAGGGAAAATCGTTTATCGCCGGCATGCAAGCAGCAATGCAAGAAATGAGCACCATCGAAATGATGGAAAAAGACCTCGGTATCACTCGCAATGCTTACTTTAACGCTATTAAGGAAGCTCTCAGCGCTGATAGTCTCGACGTAGACCAACAATCAATCAACAACGTAATCACCCCGCTCTTCCAAAAAGTGCGCGAACTCACTGCAGAAAACGACCCCGAAGCACAAAAGGCTAAGGCAGCAACTCAAGCCGTCCTCGCCGACGTGGTTAAGAAAGGTGGCAAAAAGGTTACTGAAGATATAGCAGGCGCTACCTTGGTTGAAGGCACCGGTGCACAAGTGGCAGAGGGTCAAACCGTCAATGTAAAGCTCACTGTTACCGATAGCAAAGGCGAAGTGCTTTTGAGCTTTGGCGACAGTGCTCGTCCGATGCCGGTGGCACAATTCGCACAATATCACCCCGATATGTTGAAGGCAATCCTTTTGATGAAGGAAGGCGGACACAGCAAGTTCTATGTAAATATGGGTGTTAACGGTCGCACCCCGTTTGAATACTTCATCTTTGATGTTGAAATCTGCCCGGCTGAACAACCGGAAGATGATGTTGAATAAAAGAACTATAGAAATAATCTAACAAAAGAAAATGTGCCGAAGAGATTCAGCACATTTTCTTTTTTGGTATTAAAAAAAATAAATCGTAACTTCGCACCAAGGAGATAAGCGATGGAAACTACTAACGAACGCCTCAGACTCACCGTTATCGTCACCTTCTACAATGCTGAGATGACCATAGCCGAATGTGCCCACTCGTTGATGCAGCAAACAATGAGCCGCGGCATAGAGTATTTGTTTGTTGACGACGGCAGCAGCGACCGTTCCGTAGAGCTCCTTGAGGCCACCGCAGAATTCTACCCCCACCGAAAAGAGCAAGTAAGAATAGTGCGCCTTCCCTCCAACAATGGCACCGCCTACGCTCGCCAGCGTGGGCTTGAAGAAGCGAATGGCGAATTTGTGACCTATTGCGATGCCGACGATTGGATAGAAGCCGAAGCCTATGCCACGATGCTCCGCGTGGCGGAAGCATCTCACGCCGATATGGTGTGTACCCCCTATATTGTGGAGCGCGGCAAAGGAAAACGGTCAACGGTGAGCTTTCCGTCGCTCGACTTTCCTCAGCTCAACGATATGCCTTTAGACACTCTCCACGGCTCACTATGGAACAAAATCGTGCGTCGCTCGGTGATTAACGACCACAACATTCGCTTTTTTGAAGGCATCAACTGCTGGGAAGACCTCGGCTTGATGTTTCGCATAGTGATAGCCACGCGTAGAATAGTGATATACAATCAAGCCTATTACCACTATCGCCGTAGCGATAGCCACACGTTGTCGACCAACTCAATGGCTCGAGTGCTGAACGACCATCTCCGTATGGCGGAAGCCGTAGAATCATGGTTTAGCACCCAACCCGAGTCGTTGATGCAACGCTTTATGCCGTTCATTCTTTTTTTGAAATTTACTGCCAAAATCAAGTTGCTACGCGGCCATAATCGCGACCTTCAGCGATGGCGCGCCACCTATCCCGAAAGCAACGACCACATAATGCAGTATCGCAACATCCCGCGATTCTATCGTTGGCTGTTTTATCTGGCACACCACCTGCCCTATTGGCTTGTTAATGGCGCATTGAGAGCGACCAACGCCTTTCAGCGACGCCGTTAGAGGCGACGCTTTTCGGGCGGATAGTCGATGGAATAATGTAGGCCTCTCGACTCGTGGCGTTCCTTCGCCTGCCGCATAATCAAATATCCCACATTAATAAGATTTCTCAACTCACAGATTTTGCGCGAAGCCTTGCTCTGCTTAAACAATCGTTCGGTTTCTTCATAGAGAATGTCAAGACGATTCCATGCACGGTCGAGTCGCAAATTGGAGCGCACGATACCCACATATGTGCTCATAATCTGATTTACCTCTTTGAGACTTTGAGTGATAAGCACCATCTCTTCGTTGTGTGTGGTGCCTTCATCGTTCCATTCCGGCACATCCTCACGCCACGAATAGTGGGAGATATTAGCCATGCTGTGGCGAGCGGCTGCATCGGCATAGACAACAGCTTCGATAAGCGAATTGCTTGCCAAGCGATTGCCACCATGCAATCCGGTGCATGAACATTCACCCACGGCGTAAAGACGCTGAATGGATGAACAAGCATTGAGGTCCACCTTGATGCCACCGCAGAGATAGTGGGCGGCAGGAGCCACGGGGATATAGTCTTTGGTGATGTCAATGCCTAAGCTGAGGCATTTGGCGTAAATATTAGGGAAATGACGTCGCGTTTCGTCGGGGTCTTTGTGGGTGACATCAAGCCACACATGGTCGTCGCCGCGCATCTTCATCTCATTGTCGATGGCACGCGCCACAATGTCGCGGGGCGCCAACGACAGGCGCGGGTCATATTTCTGCATAAACTCTTTGCCGTCGAGAGTGCGTAGCACCGCCCCGTAGCCACGCATTGCTTCGGTGATGAGAAACGAGGGACGGTCGCCGGGATGATATAGAGCCGTGGGATGAAATTGTATGAACTCCATATCTTGCACTGTGCCTTTAGCGCGATACACCATAGCGATACCGTCGCCGGTAGCCACCGAAGGGTTGGTAGTTGTGGTGTAAACCTGCCCGATGCCTCCTGTAGCCATCACGGTGACCTTAGAGAGGAAGGTGTCGACTTGACCGGTGGCAGTGTCGAGGATATAAGCACCGTAGCAAGTGATGTCGGGGGTGCGACGAGTGACTATTTTGCCCAGATGATGCTGAGTGATAATCTCCACAGCAAAATGGTCTTTATAAACGTCGATATTAGGATGATTTTTCAAAGCAAGCACAAGGCTGTGCTGAATCTCGGCACCGGTGTTGTCGGCATGGTGAAGAATTCGAAATTCGGAGTGTCCGCCCTCACGGTGGAGGTCAAACTCACCATTATCATTTCTATCAAAGTCCACGCCCCACTTCAGGAGTTGAGCTATTTGCTCGGGAGCACCTTTCACCACCTTTTCCACAGCGGCGCGGTCGCTAAGCCAATCGCCGGCAATCATCGTGTCTTCGATGTGCTTATCGAAATTGTCCACTCGAAGATTAGTAACGGAAGCTATACCACCTTGGGCATAATTAGTGTTAGCCTCCTCGAGGTCGGCTTTGCATATAAGAGCGACCTTACCGGTTTCTGCCACCTTCATGGCAAAACTCATACCTGCAATGCCGGAGCCGATAACGAGATAATCATACTTACGAACCATAACAAAATGATTTATTTGCGCAAAAGTAAGCAGAATTTTTTGAAATGCGTCTAAAAAAAGCCAAATTCCAAATCTCAACACCACAAAAATACTATCCTTTCTATGAAGGCAATCCTTATCCGACGACTCTATGCAAAAAAAATTGGGGAACGAGCAACACCCATTCCCCAAATTATCAGCTTATAATCAAAATTTTATTTCACTGCAACGATGCGAGCCATCGAGCCTTCAACGGTGGTGACACGCACAAGGTATAAGCCGGCAGTCATCGGGAAAGAAGCAGAAGTGTGGATGGCAGTGTCGACAAGCTTGGTGGCATTGATGTCGAAGATTTCCACTTTAGCATCGTCGGTAGTAGCCACTTTTACCGCGCCACCGGCAGCAAAGATGTTCACACCATCAAGGGTTATCGCTGTCACGGCATCACCTTGCTTAAAGAAAGCGGCGAAGTTAGTGAGGCGGTACACCTTAAATTGCAATCCGTCGATATCTACATTGTTGGCTGTAGCTTTATCAAAGACATAACCTTCGTCGGGGGTGGGCACGATAGTGATGGGCGAATTTTTCTTCACTTTGCTACCCGACTCAATGGCATTACCGTCGGCATCGAGGAGCTGTACGGAGCCGTTGACTGTCGGATTGATAAACAAGGGAGCCACATCGCAACCGGAGGCATTTCCGGAGATATTCACCGTCCAACCTTTGTCGGTAGCGATGCGCGAATCGGCATTTTCGGCATCATTGGGCGTGTCTTCGGTGCCGGTGAGCACTGTCAGACTTACCCCCACCATATCCTCCGGCGCATCAGCCGGGCTCGGCAACGAGAGGTAGAAGTCGTTGAGCTGACAAGCATCCATACCATTACCGCCGCAGTCGAGGCGATAGATTTTGGGATTGTTTGAGAGGTCGATGGCGTGGATAGCATTGTTGTTAAAAGAGAGCGAGCCAAGCAGATGATTGGCAGACACATCGAGCGAGGATAGATTGTTGCCCGACACACTAAGCTCTTTCAACCCTGTATTATTCGAGAGGTCGATAGATGTCAATAGATTGCCTTGAAGCGACATCTCCGAAACCTCGTGGAGCATCGACACGTCGATAGTCTCCAAGTTGTTATTGGCAAGTAGGAGGTTTTTTATGTGAGGCGTTGCCCCAAGGTCAATGCTTTCAAGCCCATTAACACCGGCATCAAGGTATTGGAGATAGCGGCAAGCCGTAAGGTCGAGGCTTGTGAGGTAGTTACCCTTACACGACAATTCTTCCAAGTTGTCGTTGTGGCTGACATCGAGCGAGGTAAGTTCGCAGTAACCGCAGTCGAGTGAATACAAATCTTTGAGATGCCCTACGTTAAGCGTATGGATAGGATTCATATAAAGATTAAGCATTGTGAGGATTTCATTTTGCGAGAAGTCAAAACTTGAAATCTTGTTGTTCCACGCCCCAATCAGCTCGCCATATTCTCCGAAGCTTTCGAAGTTGGCAGCGAAGACATCACCGTAGATTGACACCGTGGCTTCCTCTCCATCACCTACGGCAGTGCCGTCGATGCGAGTCCATGAAGTAGACGTCACTGAGTATTCCTGACGTGCGCCGTTACCCCAATCGACATAAACCTTATCGCTTCCGGAGAGCGCTGCGAGGGCAAACGACAGCGGTTGGTCGAGCGGGCAAGTGAAAGAAATTTTCCGCTCTTCTCCGCCAAACACCGGCTTAATCACAGCATTTTCCGAAACTAAAAACCATTCTTCGTTTATCATATTTCCGTTTACCATCACCCCCTTAAAAGTATAACCCTCATCAGGTACTGCATTGATATGCACAGCCACACCATTAAGGGCGGAGGTAGTGACATCTGAAAGGTCTTGATAGTAAGGGCCGCTCCATTGCTCAAGAGTAAACGTCCCGCCCGAGGCTGCATATTCGGTAAGAACTACCGTCTTTTCGACCGACAGATTACCCCCGAAATAACCGGTTTTTGTGATTGTGTTGCCTGTTGGGGTGGCATCTACGGTTACCGGCACGGCAGCATTGGAAGCAGTCCCATCGCCGGTCACGTCCACTTTCCATTGCATATCTGAAGAAGTGGCATAACTGGTATCGGCGGTTTCGGCATTAGAGCCTTCAAGCAGAAGATTGGCAGTAGAGGTGGAACGCGAACAAGCCGGAAGGGTGCGCAGAGAAAAAGTCACTGAAGCGCCTGTCATATTCTTGTTGTTGCGAATATCCACCATTCGCAGATTTCCCGAAGGATTAAGATAGTTGAAGTAGAAAAACGGACATTGGGTGTTTTCAGCATAAAACTCTTGAAGGAAATATGCGTTAGAGAGGTCGATATTTGCAATCTTCGTGTTAGAAATCTTAAGAGTGCGAAGGTCGCGCATCGGGGTGACATCAAGATGAGCGAGGTTAGGATTGTTTTGCACGTAGAGATATTTCAGCGAAGCGTTATTTTTCAAGTTGATTGATGAAAAATTACAGCCGGAGATATTGAGCGACGAAAGGTCGGCGGCATTACTAACGTCCAAGAAATAAAGCAGCGAATTGTTAGCTACCGAGAGCGACGTTAGATTTCTAAACGAAGTGACATCCACCTCCGAGAGATAGTTGTCGTTGAGCGACAAGGTGGAGAGTTTCGGATATGTGCCTTGTTCAAATTCAAGAAGGGCATTGTTTCCGAGATTGAGAGTGGTGAGCGAGGGCAATGTTATAGCGTAGAAGTGCATAATGTAGCATTCGCTCATATCAATCTGCCGAAGATTGGTATTGCCGTCGGCAAAGACCACTGTGGTCATCTCCGGGTTTTTCATACCGTAGAAATATTCCAAAGCGGTGAAATTGATAAGATTCAGCGTAATAAAGTTATCTCCGTTTTCAGCCACATTCAGCTCAGTGAGCGTAGAAGCCGTCGACTCGATGTTAAAATTATGGCTGTCAATTTGGTTAGCCTTAAGATTCAATCGTTTGAGCGAGGTCATACCCGTAGCGTCAAACGACGTCAATCGGTTGTTGTTCAAGTCCAATTCGGTGAGCGAGGGCATAGCACCGGGAGAGAAAGAAGCGATTTCGTTTTTAGCCAAGTCGAGGCGTTGAAGCACCGACTGATTTTCAGCGGTAACAGCGGTAATACCCGCCTCGGGAAGCTCAAATTCCATGAGATTACCCTTGATGGTAATGGTGGAACCTTTGACTGTTCCCTTTGTCCATTTGTTATATGTGGCAGCAGAAGGGTCGATAAAGTAAGACACCTCATTACCATCACCCCAGTCGATAATCACCGGTTCGTCGATGGTCGTACACCAAGCGAGCAGTTTCAATTCCGTACCCACTTCCTTGTTAGTGGAAAGCGTCAAAACTGCTGTTGCAGCATTGCCAAAAGGGATAGCAAGCAACACTGCCACAAATGATAAAAGATACTTTTTCATAACGTTATAAAAGATTAGACATAGTTTCGTAAGTTGTAGGGTCGTCGATACCGGCATCATGAAGAGCCTCTCTACGCTCGCGGCAAGTGCCACACACTCCACAATGCACCTCACCGCCTTTGTAGCAAGAATAGGTTTCGGCATAATTAATGCCGAACCTTGCTCCATGCCGCGCTATTTCGGTTTTTGAGATGTTGGTGTAAGGAGCCATCACAGTCACACCATCGTAGGTGCCGGCACTCATAGCCGCCGACATAGCTTTTACGAAAGCCGGGCGGCAATCGGGATAAATAGCATGGTCACCGCTATGGTTTGCAATCATCACATGGCTCAAACCACGGCTCTCGGCAAGCCCGCACGCCACGGCAAGCATAATGCCATTGCGGAAAGGCACCACCGTGGATTTCATATTCTCATCGTCGTAGTTACCTTCAGGGATAGCCTCTGCGCCATCAAGTAGCGAGCTTGCAAAATATTGCTTCATAAACTCCAGCGGAATAACAATATGCTCAATGCCAAGTCGTTCGCAATGCAGTCGAGCGCACTCAATCTCGCGGGCGTTATGATTGGAGCCATAGTTGAACGTCACTGCAAGAGCGATATCGCTATAAAATTCATAAAGCATAGTGACCGAGTCCATTCCCCCGGAAAGCACAATGATAGTGTCTTTTTTCTTCATATATGTGTATTTAAAAGCTATCGGTAAAGTTAGCGAGCAATCGCGCGCGACGCAACTCTTGATGGTCGTCGTCGGCATAGTTGGCAAACGGCAAAATCGAGATGCCGCCACGAGGCATAAAAATGCCTTTCACCTCAAGATAGCAAGGATTCATCAGTTTTACAAGGTCTTTCATAATGATATTCACGCAATCTTCATGGAAGTCGCCGTGGTTGCGAAAACTGAAGAGATAAAGCTTTAGGCTCTTGCTCTCCACCATTTTTTCTCGCGGAATGTAATTAATAATGATTTTACCGAAATCCGGCTGTCCCGTTTTTGGGCAAAGGCTTGTAAATTCCGGGCAAGTGAATGTGACAAGATATTCGTTGTCGGGGTGCTTATTGACAAAAGTTTCGAGCACCTCCGGAGCATAATTGTCACTATATTTTGTGTTTTGATTACCGAGGAGAGTCACCCCCTCCAATTCATTATCTTTTCTTGACATACACCATGTTTTTGTGCAAAATTACGCATATTTTCACAAAAGTATTACATGCAGCAATAATTTTATCCAAATAAATCACAAAAATATGCGAAACAACCGACAAAATTACTAATGTCGATTACGCTCAATAGAGTCGTAAATATACGAAAAAATGTTGTAGCGTGCACCTACGCGGGCAAAAGCCGAATTATTACGCGAGGGGCACACCCTATTGGAAAGAAAGATATAGATGATATCTTCGGAAGGGTCAATCCAAAACGATGTGCCGGTGAACCCGGTATGCCCCACCACTTCCGCCGACACCCGGGTAGATATCGACGAGTTGTCGGGATTTAAGAAATTAGGCTTGTCAAATCCCAAACCGCGATGAGACACGGCAGACTTCTCTGTTAGAAATAATTTCACCGTCTGCTCCGAGAATATTTGTTCTCCACCATACATGCCTCCAAATAGCCAGGTTTGGCATAGTTTGGCAAGGTCGTTGGCATTTGAAAAGAGACCGGCATTTCCTTGAATGCCACCGCTAAAAGCCGCGGTTTCATCGTGCACCACTCCCCGAATAGTGCCACTGCGAAAGTAATCGTCTACTTCTGTAGGTGCAATCTCCGATGGCGAAAAGAAGTCGAGCGGACGATAGACAGTGCGATAAGCTCCGATGCGATGAAACACTCGGTCGTAGACATATCGGTCGTGGCGCATGCCGGTGACATTTTCTTCGGCTTGCCTGAGAAGGCAAAAATTAAGACAGCTATAGACAAATTTTCGGTCGGCACGCAAAGGCAGGTTGTAGATTGTCTGCATAATGGTGTCGGAGGCAGCTTTACCAACAAACAAATTTTTCCCGATTTTCACATTACATCCTCTCTTTGTTACGGGAGAAGTGATATCGGTGCGCACTTTAGCATCATCGTTGATATATGCACCACCGGAAAATCGGCTGTAGCCCGACTTTCGAGAACCAATGGAAAGCGCACCGGAGAATGAAGCTGTGTCGGTCATAATGGTGTACATATTCAGTGAGGGCTTCATTCCAGTCTCATGAAAAAGAAGATTGCGGATGGAGAGCATACCTTTCGGAGAATCTTTAAGTTGCGGAATGTAAGCACCTAATAAACCGTTAACGTCAAGCAACCCGGCATCAACGGCAGCCATCACCCCGGAGAGGGTGCCGGTGGCTTTCGACACCGATGCCAAATCGTAAAGGTCGCTCACCGAAGTTTTTTCTTTACCGGCGGCATCGAGAGTGCCATAACACTTGTTAATCACTACCTTACCATGTCGCGCCACAAGCACTTGACAACCCGGGAATGCGCCCTCCTTGACACCGAGATTGGAGATAGAATCAATTTGTTGCACCAACCGATAGTCGAGCCCCTGCTCTTCGGGCATCTCATATCCCAAACGTGAAGACATGATAGTAATGCCATCTCCCACTTTAGCCACACCATCTACCGATACCGGCATTCTCCCGGTGGCATCGCTACCACCAAACACTACCTGCGCGGCATATTCCTGGGCATAAATATGTTTCTCATAAGCCTCTACTACGGCACCACATCGTGCGATAAGCGAAGCATAAGCGGCAAGGTCATAAGGCTTGATAAACATCACCAGCACGACTTTTGAAGCTCCTACTTTGTCAATCACCTGCTTTACTGCGCTCACCGTTGTAGCTTTTTTATCAAACACTCCGATTATTACCGACGAAGCGTCTTTGTTGGCGTCAGCCCACGCGGTGGCATTTTCGGCATTGACAGCCTTGGGCGATATTCGGGTGTATAATTCGCATGTGGAAATAAAACTGTCAGCACCATCGAGGGTCCCCCCTGCTACAGCTACAGCAGTGGCATCTTCCAAATGCTTTATCGGTAAGGTTTGATTATCATTTTTGATTACAGTCATTGAAGCGGCGTAGAGTTTCCTCAACACGACCTTAGCCTCACGGGTATATACTCTTGCCATTGCTCCTTCAGCCGCCACCGGTTGATGATTGTGCACCCCGAGAGCAAATTTCCAAGCCAAAATGCGCTTACAAGCTGCCTCAATAGCAGCCTGGTTTTTCTTGCTATGATGATAATAATCTAACAGTTGGTGGTAGCTTTTATCGAGGAGATAAGGCTCCAGAAGCACGTCAGAGCCGGCAAGGAAGCTCGACAATCCGTTAGGCTTTCCGTCGGGATGAGCACCTTTCATACCCAATCCGTCGGTAAAGACCAAACCTTCAAACATCATTTCATTTTTCAGCAAATCGGTAACAACTCGCTTCGTTTGCGAAGTGGGATGCTTACCGGTGTTTAACGCCGGCACTTCAAGATGCCCCACCATCACACCTCCTAACCCGGCATTTATGAAGTTCTCAAAAGGGAGCAAATCGATAGAGCGTATGGAAGCCAACGAACGGCTCACCGTGGGTAGCGTCTTATGACTGTCGGAATGGGTATCGCCATGTCCGGGATAGTGTTTAGCCACCGCCATCACCCCACCGTCTTCCAAGCCACGCGCATAAGCCACCACTTTACGCGCCACATTCAGCGGGTCTTCGCCAAAAGAGCGGGTACCGATAACGGGATTCAGCGGATTACTATTCACATCAGCGTCGGGAGCAAAGTTCACATTAATGCCCACTTCATGACATTCGCGCGCCATCTCAAGTCCGTATTGATAGATGAGCTTATCGTCTTGGATTGCACCGAGCATCATGTTTTTCGGAAAACGCGGAGTGTCGGGCATACGCATCGACAATCCCCATTCGCCGTCGATAGCCACAGCTATAGGCACCTTAGAGATAGAGCGCGCATATTCGCCAAGTGTAACATGGTTATTAATAGGGCCGCCTTGAAAATATACCCAACCCACATGATAATTATCAATAATACGCTTTATCTCAGCCTTCGATTGAGATAGGTTTTTACTTTCAAATGGTTTGGCAATGAGTTGCCCCACACGTTGCTCAGGCGACATCGCATTATAAACAGAATCGACCCATGCCGTCATTTTCTCTTCATCAACATTACGAAGCATCAACGGCTTTACCGCCGAAGCATTAAAGACGGCAAAACATGCCACACACAAAAGAAGCCTTTTAATCATAGTTATGCCCTATTTAAAAGATAAACCCTCACCAACTTTAGCCACACCTTCAACCGACACCGACATACGCCCCAACGCCGGAGCATTGCCGGAAATCACTTTCATAGCGGCAAATTGTGCACTCTCGACAGCTTCATAAGCCACGACACAGGCATCGCAACGCGCCACCAAATCGGCTATATCAGCCAGTTTGTAAGGGATAGTAAATGCCACAATAGTCACTTTCTTACCCTTTGCACCATCGAGCAACAACGACAATGCTCTACGCACCTCATCGTTGACATCAAAAACAGCTGCCACAATGTTGCCGGCATTGTCGTTGCCACCGGCAATCTTTTCAATATTGTCGGCATCGCCAAGTGCCACCGTCATACAGTCATCGGCGTCTAAAGGCAACACGTCGTTGTCGTTTTTGACTACGGTGATAGCCGCCTCATACATACGGCGACACAGGTCGAGCGCATAAGGCGAATTTATGCGCTCCATCATTCCGTCGATATTTACGGGCTTGTAGGAGTTTAATCCGAGAGCATACTTATAAGCCAATGTCTTCTTGCAAGCGGCATCAATCATGGCATGTACATCGCTGCGATTATTATATGCCATAACGAGTTCGGCGAAACTCTGCTCCAACCTATGAGGATTGATAAGCACATCGGCACCGGCGAGCAAGCTCACCAGCCCGTTAGGCTCATCGTTGGGATGCGCACCGAGCATCTTCAAGCCGTCGGTGAATGTAATACCCTCAAATCCTAAAGAGTCGCGGAGCAAGCCGTGAGCCACGCTACGAGTCTGCGATGTGGGGCGACCGGCAGTGTTTAACGCCGGGATGTCGAGGTGAGCCACCATCACCGCCCCCAATCCCTGATTGATGTAAGCCGCAAACGGGGGCATGTCGGAAGCCATAATCTGCTCGTAGGAGCGATTGACAGTGGGCAGGGTCTTATGGCTGTCGGTGTCGGTGTCACCATGCCCCGGGAAATGCTTTGCACAAGAAAGCACTCTTCCACTCTCAAGCCCTTTGGCATAAAGGATGGCTTTTGCCGCCACATTATCGGGATTTTCGCCGTAAGAGCGCAACCCTATTATGGGGTTCAGCGGATTACTGTTGACATCCACAACGGGAGCGAAATTGACATTCACCCCTACTTCATGACATTCGCGCGCCATCTCTTTACCAAATTCATAAAGGAGCTCTTCGTCTTGTATAGCGCCGAGCATCATATTTTTCGGGAAACGCGGCGTGTCGGGCATACGCATTGCCAATCCCCATTCGCCGTCGAGGGTCATTGCCACTGGCACCCTCGACACACTGTTGGCATAGTTGGCGATAATGGCATGGTGTTGAGCCGGACCGATAGAGCAGTAAGCCCATCCGAAATGATATTTAGCCACAGCTTCATCTACTGCTGCCTTAGCTGCCTCTATATTGTCGGCCTCAAACATTTTATTGATAATCTGTCCTATCCTTTCTTCCGGCGTAAGCTTGTTGAATACGGAATCAACCCATTGGGTCATTTCCGGCGAATACGCTTGAGAAAGGATTGCAGGCATTTTGGCATTTAGAAGAATTGTTGTTGCCATAAGTGCGAGAGATATAATAGCTTTTTTCATAGACACGATTATTATTTGGAAAATCTAAAATGAGTGTCCGTAACAAGCATCTTGCCACACTCATCAAGCGACTTCACATAATCGAGAATGTCATATTTCATTACGTTTTCGCTCTTATAGACGAGCTTGGCGTTGGTAAAAGAAACGAGGTTGTCCTTGCCCTCATAAACGAAAGAAATAGTTGCCACACGATACATCTTTTTCGGGTCGATAACCTTTCCGTTGATGGTGACATTCGCTGCTTTTTTGTCAACGATGTCAAAAGCAAGCTGACGGCTCTGACACTGACCGCCGGTGCTTGCGATGTCGTCGAGGCACTTCTGCAAAAGCGCGCCGTCCATCTCGAGCACTACAATATTATTTGGGAAGGGCACCATCATCATAATGTTGCCATACGACACCACGCCCTTCTTCAAAGAGGAGCGAATACCACCGGCATTGGTTACCGCCAAATCGATTTCCAGACCCGACTTCCCGGCAGCAATGTCGTAGATAGCATCGGCAACAAAATTGCCGAGTGCCGCCGACCCCTTAGGCATATCCATCGACGAGCGACACACAGCAATAGACATCACGCTGTCGACGGCAGCATGATAAGTCTCAAGCCATTTGTCAACATCAGGTTGCGGACGGTCATAACGCTTATCAATGGTGATAAACTCAGTCTCGGGAAGAGCATCGAGATTGTCAAGGTCAATAACAATCTTGCCCAGTAGCTTTCCGTCATTTCCCGTTTGAGCTATAAGCACCGGCTTGCCATATCTATTGTTTACCACATTGGGTAATCCCCCCTTGCCCACAACACTATGGCTATGGCCTCCAACAATCAAGTCAATTGCTGCCGACTGCTTTGCAAGCTTAATGTCGTAACAGGAATTGTTGCCGTTGTCGCTGTCATAACCGAGGTGAGTGAGGGCAATGACATAGTCAGCGCGACGAGTGAGTTTAAGCATTGTGGCAATACTGTCGACTACCGCTACAGGGTCGCTATACCCCACACCGCTATCTCCACTCACAACGGTGCTCACATCGGTACCGGCACCTATCACCGCAATATTCTTTCCGGCAAACCGCTTAATCACAAAAGGCTTGATGCGCTCGCTCAGCTTCTTGTGAGCGATGGTATAGTTGGCATTTACCACCGGGCAGCTCAACCGGCTATAACAGTCGGCAAGACGGTCTAAACCGTTATCAAATTCGTGATTACCTAAGGTCACTACATCATATCCCATTTTCTCCATCAACGGATATTCCACATCTCCGCCAAAGAGCGAAAAATAAAGAAATCCTTGCACGTCGTCGCCGGCATCAAGCAGCATCACATTTTTCTCTGCGCTGCGTATGCTGTCGGCTACCACTTTTATTCGAAGCATACCACCTTTATCGTTACGGTCGTAGGGCAACACATTGCCATGAACATCATTCGTATGAAGCACCACCAAGGTTTCAGCATTGGCATACACGACAAGAGCCGCAAGGGTGCATAAAACAAAGAAACATCTTTTGAGGGTCATAATGTGTAGGTTTTTTTATGTTTCACGAATTTACTGAAAAAAGTTGAATAAAATCCGGAAAGAGAGATTTTTTAGCAAATATAAACCTTTTTCAAACACGATATGATTATTAATGCGTACCTTTGCGACGTAAATTTTAAAAACACTAATGAAATGTCAACTTACACGGAAGATAAAAGAAAAGTGACTACTCGCCGCTTGCTCGAAATGAAACAACGCGGAGAAAAAATATCCATGCTCACAGCCTACGACTACTCGATGGCTAAACTCATCGACGAGGCGGGAATGGACGTAATTCTTGTAGGCGACTCTGCCTCCAACGTGATGGCGGGCAACGTGACAACTCTACCTATGACCTTAGACCAGATGATTTATCACGGCAAGTCGGTGGTGAGAGGTGTAAACCGTGCGCTTGTAGTGGTAGATATGCCTTTTGGCACATATCAAGGCAACTCCAAAGAGGCTCTTGCTTCTGCCATACGCATCATGAAGGAGACACATGCCGACTGTGTGAAACTCGAAGGCGGAGCGGAAGTGAGAGAATCTATCGAACGTATCCTTTGCGCCGGCATCCCGGTAATGGGACATCTCGGACTTACTCCGCAGTCAATCAACAAGTTCGGCTCTTACACCGTGCGCGCTCGCGAAGAGGCTGAAGCCAACAAACTCATCGAGGACGCTCGCTTGCTTCAACAAATAGGATGCTTTGCCATCGTGTTGGAAAAAATCCCTGCCACCCTTGCCGCAAAAGTGGCTCAAGAGCTTACCATCCCCATCATAGGCATCGGTGCCGGTGGCGGTGTCGACGGTCAGGTGCTTGTGATGCACGATATGCTTGGCATCAACAAGGGCTTTTCGCCGCGTTTTTTGCGTCGCTATGCCGACCTTGGCACAATAATTACCGATGCGGTAGCGAAATACATCGAGGATGTCAAAACCTCCGATTTCCCCAACGAGAAAGAGCAATATTAAACCCAAAACGGTCATTAGGACGTTATGATGACCGATTTGGGTCAAAGTTCCTACATCTACTTTTATAGACAAAGATTAGCGGATTTAGCGATGGCAGCAGATGCCGGCTAAATCCGCTAATCGTTATTATCTAAGTGTAACTATTTCACTAACATTTTGGATGCCGTGGAATAGTTGGCGCTACGAACGCGAACAATGTAGCTACCCTTGTTAAGTTCGCCACGAAGGTCGATATCAACAAAGCCTGAAGCATCGCTAATGGTGCGAGAAGCCACCAGGGCGCCACTCACATCGTAGACCTCAACAGTAAGGTCGTCACATCCGGCAACAGCCACCTTAAATGCTCCATCGTTGGGATTAGGGAATATCATCATTGGCTTCTTCATCTCTTGCACGGTTTCTACCGATGCCAATTGAAGTGCTTTATTCAATCCCTCGTAAGAATTGATTTTCCCATAACCGAAGCGATTGGGAGCCGCAGCGGTGAAATCATCGGTTATGGCGGTGTCGGAGATTATAAGCTTGATATCGTCGGGTGTCAATGCCGGATTGGCTTGAAGCCAAGTGGCAATAATGCCTGAAGCCGCCGGGGCAGACATCGATGTGCCCGACATATAGTGATATATATTATTGCGACTGAAAAGCGACTTGTTGTCGTAAATATATTTTGACGAAGTCATGCTGCTGTCATAGTTGCTCACAGCGGAGATGAGCGTGTGTCCCGGAGCAGCAACCGTGGGAAGTGTACGCCCATCGGGAGAGGGACCATAGCTTGAAAATGGAGCTATGTCCTCAAGTGTACCGGGAATTGAATGCCAATTATGCGATGTGTCGTGAAGTTTTTCCCTGGTGGTATAAGCCCCTATCGAAATCGAATTATTACCACAAGCGATGGCGTTGATTGACATGTCGGGCGTGCCGTTGAGATATCCCGTATATCCCAACGATGAGAATTGCGCACCGGAATTGCCCCACCCGTCGACCGTAACCAAACCGGTATCAGTGCCTATCATAATTAGCCGAATATAATAGCCCGATTTCAACTGTCCGTTGAGTTTAATATATACTTCCGAATAGTTGTTTAAAGTGCCATATCCCATTTCAATTGAGCCGGAGAAGTAACTGCTCCAGTTGGAGATTGACACTAAGGTATTAGATTCGTCACACACATTGGAATAATCTAAAATATTGCCGGAGCTGTCAATAATCGACAATTGAGCGCGCAGACCGCCTTCGGTGCGTGTCCAAAAGTCATAACCGTCATCATCAAATACACCATCACCGTTATATCCGGTCAAGAATGTGCCTAAAGCCGAAGCATCGCTCGACACGTCACATTGAATGTGCATATTTTGATTGCCTTCATTGCCTGCAGAGATTACTACTATTTTACCTTCACCCACCAATTGGTCAATGAAATAAGGGAGAAAATCATTTTGTGTATGTCTACCCGCATTATTACCGAGACTAAGGTTGACCACCGCCGGCATATTTAATTTTTGTGCCTGGTCGAACACATAAGCAACACTGTTGACGATATTGACTGAAGATAATGAAGATGAAGCAGCCGATATTAAAGATGCCCCGGGAGCAAAACCTCCATATTCGTTGATGTGAGTGCCGGCAGCGGTTGCCATAGTGTGGGTACCGTGGCTTGCGTTTTCGGTGTCGGTGGTGAGTGCTTTGATTGCAGCATCGGTATCAAATACCGAGCCGGGAAGTGTGCCTTGTCCTAACTCTCCGGTAGAAGAATCATAGCAAATAGAAGTCACTTTTTTGCCGTCATTTCTGTAGGGGAGGTATGCCGAAAGGATGCGCGTAGTACCGTCGGCATTACGAAAAGCTGCATGATTGAAGTCGACACCGACATCAAGAGTGCCGTATATCACACCGGTGCCGTCGTAAGGTGAGGTCGAAGCTGTGCCGTTAAGCGTTGACTGATGGTTGGAATAAGCAATGGCTTGGTCATTGTGAATGTGCGACATTGTGGCGGCATGGATATACTTAACGTCTTCAAGGTCGCACACGTTATTTATAGCTTTCAAAGGTATTTGCGCAGTGACAGCTCCCTTAACAGCCACATTAATAATCACTCCCAAATCGCGGAGAGAGTCAAAGTCGGAGTTGTCATTAAGAAATATCATCGCATCAAGATAATCATTATTGTCAATGGCACGTAATACACCACGATGCAATGATTGGTCGGCAATAACGATTTGTGTGTAAGCTGACAGTTTTGATTGTGCAATAACATCTATTGCAAGTCCTAACCACAAAATAATAAACAAAAACTTTTTCATAACTGTTTTTAGTAATAAAGGTTAGTCGAAAAAAAAAGCCGGAGCATGACGTAGCACACTCCGGCTATATAATGAATTAATTAGTCTTCTTTAATATCTACCACAAGGTTAAGTTCATCTAACTGCTTGATATCGAGCGGAGCCGGAGCATCAAGCATCACATCGCGTCCGGAGTTGTTTTTCGGGAAAGCAATGCAGTCGCGGATAGAATCCAAACCGGCAAACAGCGACACCCAACGGTCGAGACCGTAAGCCAAACCACCGTGAGGCGGTGCGCCAAACTTGAAGGCATTCATCAAGAAGCCAAATTGCTCTTGAGCCTTCTCGGGAGTAAATCCGAGGATTTCAAACATCTTGGCTTGAAGCTTGGAGTCGTGGATACGGATGGAGCCGCCACCCACTTCAACACCATTCACCACCATATCGTAGGCATCGGCGCGCACGGCAGCCGGGTCGGTGTCGAGCAAGGGGATGTCCTCGTCTTTGGGGTGAGTGAACGGATGGTGCATAGCCATCAATCTACCTTCTTCTTCGCTCCATTCAAACATCGGGAAGTCTACTACCCAGAGGCAAGCAAACTTGTCTTTGTCGCGCAGACCGAGTTGACGTCCCATTTCGAGACGAAGCTCACAGAGCTGCTTGCGAGTCTTCATCACATCGTCGCCACTAAGGATGAGGATGAGGTCGCCGGGCTTCGCTCCAAATGCTTCTTTCATCTTTTGCAGCACATCTTGCGAGTAAAATTTATCCACACTCGACTTTACATTACCGTCGGCTTCAATGCGTGCATAAACCATACCTTTGGCACCTATTTGCGGACGCTTGACAAAGTCGGTGAGCTGGTCGAGCTGCTTGCGTGTGTAGGATGCAGCACCTTCGGCGCAGATACCGCCAATATATGCGGCATTGTCAAATACGGAAAAACCGTAGCCCTTCATCACATCCATCAGCTCGACAAACTTCATGCCGAAACGCAAATCGGGCTTGTCGCTGCCGTAATATTTCATGGCGTCAGCCCACGGCATGCGCAAGAAAGGCTCGTCGAGGGTTACTCCACGCAACTCCTTGAACAGGTGTTTCGCCATGCCTTCAAACATCTCAATGATGTCTTCTTGCTCCACAAAGCTCATCTCGCAGTCAATCTGAGTGAATTCCGGCTGGCGGTCGGCGCGAAGGTCTTCGTCGCGGAAGCACTTCACGATTTGGAAATAACGGTCGAAGCCCGACACCATAAGGAGCTGCTTGAGAGTCTGCGGCGACTGAGGCAATGCGTAGAATTGTCCGGGATTCATGCGCGAGGGCACCACAAAGTCGCGAGCACCTTCGGGAGTGGAGCCAATGAGCATCGGGGTCTCCACTTCGAGGAAGCCTTTGCTGTCGAGATAGCGGCGCACTTCCATAGTCATGCGATGGCGCAACTCGAGATTTTTTCTCACAGCGGCACGACGGAGGTCAAGATAACGATACTTCATACGGAGGTCATCGCCACCATCGGTATTGTCTTCGATAGTGAAAGGAGGGATGTCGCTCTTGTTGAGCAGTCGTAGCTCCTCAACGATAATTTCGATTTCTCCGGTGGGTATGTTGGAATTTTTGCTTGAGCGTTCCGATACCTTTCCGGTCACTTGAATCACATATTCGCGACCAAGATGGTTAGCCTCTTCACAAAGAGGGGCATTGATTTCATTGTTAAACACGAGCTGGGTGATGCCGTAGCGGTCGCGGAGGTCGACAAAAGTCATTCCTCCCATTTTTCGCGTACGTTGCACCCAACCGGCGAGAGTGACTTGCTCACCGACATTTGCCAATCGGAGCTCGCCACATATTCGAATATAATAATTTTATTTATTTGTTGCTTGTCAATACGGCACAAAATTAATGAATTGCTATGAAAAAAACAAGTGGTGACATCTTCTCGACGACACCACATATCTTAATGCGTAAGAGATGCGGCCCGACTGTCGCGTCGCGCCACAAGACGCCTCTCTGAGGCTAACTTACTGAGAGCCAGTCCGCACCCAGGCTGAAGTCTGGGGTTAACCACAATCGTCATGTCTCCGACATGACGCTGTCGGCATCGCAGGGCTGATAGTGATTTCTTGAGCCGCGGTTTTGCCGCTCATGGCAGTGGTGGCATGAAGACACACGGCATCGCTGCGCTTTGCCGTGAGCAGCAGCGATGCCGTGGGGAAGTAACATGCATAGGTGGAGGTGTTACAGTCGCCCCCTCCTGTGGGGTTGATGCTATTTTACGAGCATCTTTATAGTCTTGGTGGCTTTGTTGCCGGTGCGGTCGGTGCCGCTCATGCGGGCGATGTACATCCCGTTGGGCAGCGA
>SFVH01000003.1 GCA_004561555.1 bacterium | reverse complement strand
AGAATAGTCGAAATATCCGCTCTTCTTCACAGTCAGCGAGTAGTTGCGCTTATCTTGATATACGATAAACGAATATTTACCTTCTGCATCGGTAGTGCCTTTGTAGTATACGTCACCATCGGCAATCTTCACTTCAGCGCCTTCCACCGGGTTAGTGCCGTCGGTCACCGTACCGCTGAGAGTGGAAGCCTCCTTATCCACGTGGAGATGGATTATCGGGAGTTCGCAGAATGCAAAGCTCTTGATTGTAATGTCGCCGTCACTACAACGATAGATTGATTGGTTCTTATTTTGGTTGTTCGACTCGAAGTAGCCTGACTTATATCCCGAAGAGCGTTGCACTACAACCACACGAAGGTTATTTCCTTCATATGTGAAATTATTGAGCATAGCATCCGCATTTAAGAGGTTAATGAGGTCAGAGTCAGAGCCTCCTTTGACAAAAGTCACATCGGCATCAAACACCTTAGTCATTGTAGAAACATCAGTAGGATTAGCTGAGTCGGGTGCCACATCCTCAGTGTTTTGCATATACACGGTGATATGCTTATCTATTGGGTCGGCAGAACGATAACCAAGGTAGTGGAATCCATTTATCGCCGTTCCGGCAGGAAGGTTGATGTCGGAAGCAAGATAGACGGTTTCGTTGTCAGAATTTTTGTAGTTGAGAGTGATAGGTACACTATAAGAAGTGCCGGTAGCAATACCCACTTGTTGCTCGCCAACAGGCACTTCCTCTGCTACGGTCTGCGAGCCTGTGAGGGTGTTGATGACAGTGCCGTCGGCAACCTTCACGATGTCGAGGTGGGCTATAAAAGTGCCTGCCTCATGAGGAGTGACAGTGATGCTGAATCGAGAAGCACCGCTTTTAGCGACATCACTTATCAATTTTTCACCCACCATTTCTTCACCGATGTAGAAGCGTGCCACATATTCACCTTCAGCGAAGTCTGCTGCTGTGAGGTTGAAGAGCTGACCGGCGATTTCGTAAGAGTGGTTGCAAGTGGCTTCTTCCGGGATGGTGACACCATAAATTACAGTCTCATTTTCGGGCAATGGCAGCAGAGTGCCTCCTGCCACATTATCCACCCACACGTAGCCGGCTCCGAGTGCCACATACCATTCGCCGGCAGGAATGTTAGCGGTGAAGCTCTTATATTTCCAAGTGTCGTAGGAAGAACTTGTGGAATATCTCTCATCAGAGAATTTGCAGCTGTCGTCTTCATTGTCTACGGTGATTTCTTTCACCATAGTCCAATTATTGCGGTCAGCAGAATAATAAACGCGGAGATTTGAAACGCTCGAACGACGTGCGGCATCAAAGGCAAATACGTCACCTTCGGTAAACGACATCTTCGGGAAGATAAATTTACTTTCGTCAACGCGACCATTCCGCAGTGCGTAGTCGGCATAATTGTAGTCATAAACTTCCCAAGAGGTGCTCATTCCTTCATATTCCGACATTGCGCCGGCAGGAAATGCACCGCTCTCAAATGTTTCGTAAAATTGGCTTTCGCTGATGACAACACCGCTCACCGGGAACACAGCAGCATCGTAGCCGTCGACATTGATGGTAAGGTCTCCGCTATGATTTCCGACAACAGTGTGGTCAAGCTTCACGGTAAGGATAGCACGTTTGCGTGCCCCCACTTCAAAGGGGAAGGTTGTGGTAGCAACTGCGTCGGTGGCATCAATAGCTATTCCACTCACTGCAAAGCCTTCGGGAAGAGCGACGCTGTTTACCGTTAGCGGAGCGCCACCGGTGGTATTTACGATATAAATCTTCTTCTCAATATCAGTATCTTTAGTGGTGCCAAACACGATGGCGTCGCCCGGTGTGAGCGATGTCGCTGCATTGTTGATGGCGAAGCTCAAATTGGAAGTGTTGGGATAAAGGTCAATCCAAGCACCATATTTTGTTGTGCCGTTGATGTTCTCCTTTATGTAAAAACTTTGGCTTACATACTGAGTGACGGGTACGTAGGCAGAAACCACCATTTCCGTTGATTCGCCCGGAGCAAGAGCCACTGTAATGGGACACTCGGCATAGTCTGTGCTTGTGCTATTGTTTCTCAGCGATAATGAGTAGCCTTCATCGCCGGGATTAAAAGTCACTTCTCCGCTATTGACCACAGATACATTAAATGAAACAAAGGCATTGCCTTCGGCATTAGCGATAGCACTGCTCTCTATTGCAGTCGCACTCGATAATGTCAGGCTACGCTTGGCTTCGATTTCAGCATTTTCAGCGGTGAAATTGTCTAAATATACATAATCTCCGCGGATGCCGAGATAAGTGCCTTCCGGCACGTTGGGCAAGGTAACTTCCACCCATTCTGAAGTGCTGAGAGTGGGGAGCGTGACTGAATATTCCGCAACCCTGTTGAAGGAAGTGCCCGAAACACTGCAAGTGTAAAACTTGATGTTGCCGGAAGTTTTCTCCTTCTTAACCCAAATCGACACGTTGCCACTTACCTTTGGGGTAACCAACAAGTCGTAGACAGTGACGTAATCGTAGCCAATAGTTTGGCTGCCACAATAGAGACATGCACTGTCGTCGATACCTCCTGTCGCTTTTTGGGTGTACTCCACATAGTCGGTGTTGCCATATTCGTAGTCGTCATACGACTCTACTATATGCCCCCACCCGGATGGTGCAAAACTGTGTGAGGAAGTGTCGAGCCCCGAAAAGTCAAAACTGTAGGGACTTACCACTTCTGCTCGTGCCACAGGCGAGACTATGGCAAGCACCAAAAGCGTTAATAATGAATAAAATTTTCTCATAACAAATAATTTTGGTAATAATATGCTACAAAAGTAAATAAATTATCATAAAAAAGCCAATTCTTTTGAAGATTATTTCGTTGATTATCGCAATTATGCGTCAGTTTTTATTCGGTTAATTATCTTCAAAATCTTTAGTCGCGTTGTTGCAGATTATTTTTTTGTGATTCTATTTGTATGAGGCTGTCTAACAAGATTGTCTAAATAATAACATAATAATTAACAGCATATTGTTAGAAGTCGAACAACAAGGAGGCAGACACCAAAAGCGAGAATTTCATTATCTGCACCCTTATCACTTATATTTTCATCGTTTGCGAAAAAGAAAACGTCACTGTGGATTTACAATTGACCTCGTCGGTTCGTCCAATAATGATGATAGGGGCAAAGGTGGTGCCTTATTTCGTGTGTCGTGCATTAACCTTGCGCAAGTTGCAATAGAGAATGGCGAAAGCGACACCCGGTTAAAGAATATTATTCCACCAGGAGGGTTGTAAAATGGTTCTCTTGGTGGATTCTTCCGTCAAAGCTTTTGCTATTAGGAATATTTCCTGAAATAATAAAATGTGTTGGAAGATTAATCTACTTCGCATAACTTTGCAACGGAATCAACGATTATTAACAACAAAAAAACATAACGACTATGGCACAGAAATATCACTTTGAAACTCTCCAGCTCCATGTGGGCCAAGAGCAACCCGATCCTGTAACCGATTCGCGTGCAGTACCCATCTATCAGACCACTTCTTATGTGTTTCGCAATTCTCAACATGCTGCCGACCGCTTCGGCTTACGCGATGCCGGCAATATCTATGGTCGTTTGACCAACTCCACACAAGACGTGTTTGAGAAGAGGGTGGCAGCTCTTGAAGGAGGTGTTGCCGGATTGGCAGTGGCATCGGGCGCAGCGGCAGTGACCTATTCACTGCAAAATATCCTCACTGTAGGCGACCATATTGTGGCGGCTGATAACCTTTATGGCGGTTCGTTTAACCTCATCACCCATACCCTTGCCACTCAAGGCATCAGCCACACCATTGTTGATGTCAATGACCTTGAGGCTTTGGAGGCTGCTATCCGTCCGGAAACAAAAGTGGTATATGCCGAGACTTTCGGCAATCCCAACTCCGACGTGACTAATCTTGAAGCAATAGCCGAAGTGGCTCACCGTCATAATATCCCGTTTATCGTCGACAATACCTTTGGCACACCATTTCTTATCCGTCCTATCGAACATGGTGCAGACATTGTGGTACATTCCGCCACTAAGTTTATCGGGGGTCATGGCACAAGCCTCGGTGGTGTAATCGTTGACGGAGGTACCTTTGACTGGAAAGCCAATGCCGACAAATTTCTGACGTTGGCGAAACCCGACCCAAGCTATCATGGCGCTATTTTTGCCGATGTAGCAGGAGCGGCGGCATTTGTCACTCGCATTCGTGCGGTAATCCTCCGCGACACCGGTGCCGCAATCTCGCCTTTCAACGCATTCATCCTTCTCCAAGGGTTGGAAACACTGTCGTTACGAGTGGAACGCCATGTGGAGAATGCCCTCAAAGTGGTGAATTTCTTGAACAATCATCCTAAGGTGGCTAAGGTGAATCACCCAAGTTTGCCTGACCATCGCGATAACGCTTTATATAAGAAATACTTCCCCAATGGTGGTGGTAGCATTTTCACTTTCGAGGTGAAAGGAGGAGAAAAAGAGGCATGGCGATTTATCGACTCTCTTGAGATATTCTCGCTTCTTGCCAATGTGGCAGACGTGAAAAGCCTTGTAATTCACCCTTACACCACTACCCACTCGCAGATGACTCCCGAGGAGTTGGCACAGCAACACATCACCCCGGCGACCGTTCGCCTCTCCATTGGCACCGAGCATATCGATGACATTATTGCAGACCTCAGTCAAGCTCTCGACAAGATTTAGTGTTTTAATATTGCCGTTTGAGAGAATTATTTATGAATGGCTGAAAAAGGTGGATTCCCTTTGAAAGAGTCCGCCTTTTTTGTTGATTATGTTTTCGGCAGTTTTTTTTCTTTTGAGAAAAACAATTATCCTATACTGAGTGCTTTTGCAGAGTCAAAGGTCGACACTCTTGTAGTTACTACCAAGCCCGAAATGCACTGCTCCGGTTGTGAGACAAGAATTAAGAGTAATATCCGATTTGTCAAGGGAACAAAAAAAATTGAGACTTCAGTGCCTAATCAGACTGTGACCATCATATATGATAGGAGAAAGTCAACATATGCCGACTATGAGGTGGCGTTTAGGAAGTTAGGATATGATATTGAGATAGTGGGGAAATAATCATCAAGAAAACTACCGGTTAATGGATATCTCCAATTAGCCGGTAGTTTGTAAAAATTAATATCTTGTCATTATTGGTTGATATCGTAGTGGCGCTTGTAGCGAATGGCATCTACCGGCATATCCGTGGTGAGATAGTCGGCACCACAGTTAATCATATCAATGATGTCGTTGTAGTTGCGTAATGTCCATACATTCACTCCCAGTCCGAGATTGTGAGCGGCATCAAACCAACCGGGGTTGGCAGTCATCTTGGCGATTTCGTAGTCGATGCCCGTTAGTCCGGCATCCTTCACTTCTTGAGGAGTCTTGTCGCCGTTGAGATATGCCACTTTTGCCGTTGCGTCTAAAGTCATAATATAAGTGCAAGCGTCCCATGAGAATGCTATATATTCCACACGGTCTTGCAAGCCATATTGCTTTACAAGGTCGACAGCCGCTTTTGCCGCTTTCTTGGTGTTGGTTGTCGAAGAATGCGACTTAATCTCTATGATAAGTTTGGTGTTGCCCGCCGAAGCTTTGAGAATTTTCAGAAGGTCTTCAAGTGTGGGCATCGATTCGCCGTTGCCTAAGGTGAGAGCCTTGCAAGTGGATGATGTTGAGGTTTGTATGGTTGTACCTGAAAAACTGGGGTCATGGTTAACCATCAACACACCATCGGTTGTGAGCCACACATCGCACTCTGAGCCGTAAATGCCCAGGTCGATAGCTTTTTGAAGCGAGGCGCGTGAATTTTGAGACGCTCCCGGGGTGTTCCAATAACCTCGGTGAGCAATCACGTTTGTTGTGTGAAGCGAAGCTTTCAGCGAAAGGTTGACTGTGCCAAGCTCTTGTTTTACGCCATCGCGTGATAGCACCAGCAAGTAACTGCCATCGACCAAATTGTCCGGCATAGTGAGCATCAATGTTCCGTTGTCAAGCGAGCAAGTGGGATAGTAAATGCTGTTATGATCTTGCGACGCTATCATTTCCACTCTGTCACCTTCAGCAAAGCCGTTGCCGAAGATTTCAAGCCTTCCGCCTTCTTTCTTCACCGGTACGTTGGTGAGGAAGGTCACGTTGCTCACCATATTGGCATAATCTCCGTTGGCATTGTTTTTCCAGTCGTTGTAGAGGAGTGATATTTGCGACGATGTGAGCACATTGTCGTAGAGGCGGAACATAGCGATGTCACCGGGGATGGTTTGGTTTTGTTTGCCATTATGCGGGTCGCCGAAGATAGCCCACCATTGCGATGAGGTGACGGATGGTAGCGTCAGAGTGCCGGTGGCATCTACTGAAGAGGCGAGCGCACCATCTATATATAGAAGTGCCTTTGCCGTTGATTGGTCGTAAACGCCAACCACATGGTAGTAGCGATTGGTTTGGAAGGGATTGGGATCGATAGCATAACGGTAATAAGCACCTGTATATGGTAGGAAGGTGATACGTGAATTCTGAGATTTGGAAATCATGATTCCTCCGGGTCCGCCATTTTGATGGCAAGCGATCCATTTGGCATCGGCTGTGGTGACCAGCTGTGGTGACATCACCACTGCTTCGAGTGTGTATCCATCTTTTAGCTTGCTGAAATATCCGGCAGCATCCACCTTGTAGTATGCACGGTTGTTGTTTGCGCCCCAGGCAGAAGTGCCATGAGCCACGGTGCGGTTGCAAAAGCCTGAGAAGTAGGTCGATAATTCGTTGTGGGCATTAGTTTCCACTGTTTGTCGAGCCACCGACAAGTCGAAAGCTGTGCCGTCAGCTTTAAAAGCCACGTCGAGAAGGTCTGCCACGGGTAAGTCGCTTCGTCGATGAGGTACGTTGTCCCATAGCAGTTTGGCTTCAACATCGTTAACCACCTTATCATATAGGCGAAACATCACTACGTCGCCGGGGATAGTCTGCTCTTGCGCTCCACTTTGCGGGTCACCGAAGATAGCCCACCACTGCGATGAGGAGTCGGAGGGTTTGGTGAGGTCGCCCACCGCATCAACTGTTGCTACGAGATTGCCGTCGACATAGAGTTTCGCTTTTTGTTCTTCTTTGCTATACACGCCGATAACGTGATAGTAGCGATTCACTTCATAGTCGACACTTGCCCAGCAATAGCCTGTGGTAGAGGTGTGGGGCAAGAATGATAGTTTTGAGCCGGACCTTTTTTTTGATACCAATATACCTCCGGGGCCGCCATTTTGATGACATCCAATCCATTTCACTTCGTCGTCGGTCATCGTGCCTCCCTTTTCCGGAGTCATCACTATTGCCTCCAAGGTGTAGCCATCTTGCAGTTTTGAGAAATAGGAGTCGTTGAGAGGCACACGATAGTGACCCGACGCCGCGTCTTTCCAAGCGGCTGACGAGTGAGCCACATAGCGCGAATAAGTGCTGTTCCAATACACGTTGAGATTGGTGGTCGACGGATTGGTGATAGGCAGATGTTGAGGTGAAACGTCGGTGGCAGAGCCGTCGGCATTAAACACTACGTCCAAGAGGTCGGCTTTGAGAGTCACGGGATAGAAGCCTATGCTATCGAGAGAGGCGCGTGAGGTGGTATAGAGACTGTTTCCGTTGATGTCTTCATCACTCACCACTACGTCTTCCACATTTGTCATTGCTGTGGTGTAGACCACACTGCCACCACTCCACACGTATAGGTTGCCTTCATCGCCGGAAGCCGCTGAAGCTGATAGCGAAGCCAGAACAGCAAAGGATAGTAAGTATTTATTTTTCATTTTTTTATACTGACTTTATAATTTTAGCATTAATAACTGTACCATCGGTTTGCGCTTTCACCAGATACACACCTTTTGGCAGGTGGGCAATTGACAATTCGCTTTCGCAACTACTGCCACATTCCACTCCATTGAGGTCGTAAATCTGAAGACTCTTGACGCAACGTTCGGTGATTACTCTCACTATCGAGCCCGCAATCACAATCTTTCCCTCTGTAATGACAGGCTTGATGCCCGACACATAGTCGGAAAAGAAATTAAAGTGATTCAGCTCACTGATTCCTACACTTTCGCTCTTTCCGTTAATACCATTGAGCGACACCACATCACCACTAAACACTACTTTTCTCACATCTTCCATCCATTTCACCGGTTTCTCCGTTTCGGCATTTGGGTAGAAAAATACGTTAGTAGCATTAGTTAGTGTAAATCCTGACGACACTATCGTGCCAATAATAAAAAATTTTAACCGCATTAAAAAAGGTTTTTGTAATTAGGTTGCATTTGCTATAACACCACAAATAAAGTAAAATTAAATGTTAAAAACAATAATTTAGCAAATATTAACAGCTCCTGCGGCGACGAAATCTGCCCAGCGCAAAGCCGAGCACCTCATTCTGGATAGCGGAGTTGAAGATGTGATTAAGGGAAATATAAAGTAACAATGCCGATAATTGCAATCCAATGCATAGCCAAGGATTTGGCACTACAAGAAGCAGTAACCATTGTCCTACGGCAATCACCGTAGCAATGATGCAGTAGGGGAGGCTATCGGTGAGGGTATGACGCCAATGGTATCCGGCAATGCGGTGGGTCACTCCCACAGCATAGCCGAAAAACAGCATCGCAGCCACCATCTGTCCCCACACTAAAGCTTCCATCCCATAGGGTAGGGTGATGATGATTGCCACCACCATCAGCACGTCTTTAACTACCTCATAGCCCACCATCACCTTGGAGCGACCCAATGCGAGAATATAGTTGTTGTAAAGAGATGCCAATACCACAAAGATGCCGCGAGCCATAAGTATTTGAAACAATATTATTGCATCATCCCATTTTGTGGAAAAAAGTATGTGGAAGATAGGTTGGGCGGCGGCAATAAGGGTGAGCATTATCGGGAAGAGCAGATAGCTTGTGAAGCGGTTCATCTTGCGGATGGCTCGCAACATACGCTCGCGGTCGTCTTGCACACCGCTAAGCACCGGTAGAAAAGAGGCAGTGAGGATTTGTGCCATTGATTGGATGCCCATTTTGCTCCATTTGTCGGCTTGAGTGTAGCAGCCGAGAGCTGAGAGACGGAAGTAGCGACCGATGATAAGCGAATAGATGTTGAGCGACACTGTATTGAGAAACGAGCACGCCATCACCCCGCTACCTACACCAAATACCGACTTTAATGAACTTAAAGAGAATCCACTTCGAGGCATCCAGCCCGATGTCGCCCATAAGAAAGCGGATTTTACAAAAGCCAATATCAGTGTTTGCCACACTATAGCCCATGCTCCGTAGCCTTCAAATGCCAGCCATATACCTATCGCTCCTGAAACAATCAATGCGAGCGTGTTGGCTATTGCCACGCGAGCCATTGTCATCTGTTTCATCAGTCGATTGGTTTGTACCAATGCCGTGGCATTGATGATAAATGACAGAAACATTACCCTTGACAGGTCGATTAGTCGCTCATCGCCAAAATAGTCGGCAATTAGCGGAGCACAGCACCATAACACCACGTATAGTATCACACTTATGCCCAAGTTGAAGTAAAACACAGTGCAATAGTCGCTCTCTGTGGGTGTTTTCTTTTGTATTAATGCAGCGGAAAAACCACTGTCGACAAACAGAGAAGCGAATGCTTGAAACACAAGGATTGCACCCACCAAGCCGAAGTCAGACTTCGACAGCAGGTTGGCAAGCACCACACCGGTGATACCGTAAAAGAGTTGCGAGGCAAACTTATCTACGGTGTTCCATTTCAGCGTGCGTGCTGTCTTGAGTTTCAGCGAGGGTTCGTCCATCGAGTGAGCTTATTCTTCCGATGACCCTATTTCGGGGATTTCTTCGTCGTCATCTTCTTTGTTGAGACTGATAACTTTCACGTTCGATAGTTTGGCTTTGGTGATTGTAGGTGTGCCGAGATAATACACCTTACCGGAACCTAACCCCTTCACATGGAGTGCCTCTTTAGGATTGCACCCTATAGTGCCGGTGCCAAGCAGCGAACATCTTACATTTTTAGCCACGACTTCATCCGCTTGCACCACTCCGGTGCCAAGATTGCCTATCGACAGATTGTCGCATTTGCCCGAAGCGTTAATCAAACCTTTGCCTGTTTCCAAACTGATATTTAAATCTACGGCTTCAAGTCCGGAAACAAAAATTTTGCCATTGTTTTGCTGTTTTATTTCGATTTTAGCTCCCGGAGCGATATTGCGAATGGTGAGGGTGCTGTCTTTGGCATTAACAGCCTTGCACAGATATGATGAATATACATACACGGTGGGAAGTTTGTCAAGCTCCATGGCGAGTTGGTCGAGCTGGATTTTGAGCTTTCCCTTGGAGCGATTAACCATAATGTAGGATGCGTATTTTTTTTCGATGTCAAAACGCACAAACCCCACAGAATCGGCGATGTTGTCATACACCACGTTTATGTTGTCGTTAACCACGAGTTCGCTAAACTCGCCTACTTTGATTTCATATTTCTCAGCATGAATGCATATTAAAGAAGCAATCATTACCGATAATAAAGTTATAATACTTCTTTTCATCTTTTCGATTATCTATATAGTTAAATATTTATCTTCAATCATATTTAAAATGTCTTCGAGCTCGCTTCGAGTCTTTGCTTGAAGCATAGCAATGCGAGTGTCGCGGAAGTTAGGGATGCCTTTAAATAAAGGCGAAGCAGCAAGGTGACGTCGGATGTGAAGGATGCCTCGATATTCATCAATATTTGCAATGCTTTCGGCAATCTGTCGCCGGAGCAACGCCATTTTTTCGGCATTGCTGATAAAAGGTTTATCGCCATAGGTGAGATAATGCTTCATTTCGCGGAATATCCATGGAGCACCTATCGAAGCTCTTCCCACCATCACGGCATCCACGCCATAAAGCTCAAAACATTCTTTCAGTCTTTCCGGGGTGGTAACGTCGCCATTGCCGATGATAGGGATATTAATGCGAGGATTTCGCTTTACCTCTGCTATCAACGACCAATCGGCATCGCCGGTATACATCTGGCTACGTGTACGACCATGGATGGTTAGTGCTTTAATGCCACAATCTTGAAGCTGTTCGGCGAGAGTGGTGATAATTTTGTTTTCACAATCCCATCCTAACCTTGTTTTCACCGTTACCGGAAGACGCACGGCATTGACTACAGCACGAGTGATTTCAAGCATCAGTGGAACATTGCGGAGCATCCCTGCGCCGGCACCTTTTGAAGCAACCTTTTTCACCGGGCATCCGAAATTGATGTCAATCACATCGGGACCGGCAGCCTCGGCAATTTTGGCGGCTTCCACCATCGGCTCCACTTCCTTGCCGTAGATTTGTATTGCCACCGGACGCTCTGCGGCATTTGTGTGTAGCTTGCGGGTAGTGCTATTGATGTTACGCACAAGGGCATCGCTCGACACAAACTCTGTGTAGACCATATCCGCTCCCTGCTCTTTGCAGATAAGGCGGAATGATGGGTCGGTGACATCTTCCATCGGAGCAAGAAGCACCGGTTGCTCTCCAAGGTCGATTGTAGAAATCTTCATTCTTCGCTTATTTTCGGTCGTGAAGTTACAATAAATTTCATTACTCCTCAACCGTCATCATCTTAAATAATGTCTAAACCGGGATAATTGTTGTTCGCTTTGGCGCATTTTGCAAATTTTTGAGCATTTCCTCTGCTGTGAGTCCACTTATAGGGTGTTTCCATTGTGGTGACAACTCACATAGCGGCACCAATACAAACTCCCGTTGCTCCATTCTCGGATGAGGAGTGACAAGGGTATCGCTACTTATGATGCTATCTCCATAATATATGATGTCGATATCCACTAAGCGGTCGGCATAACTGCCGTCGGCATTGCGATGCTCTCCGCTGCCGAGAGCTATTTCGATAGAGCGTAGCACCTTCAGCAGCTCTTCTGCCGGTATCTCTGTTTCTGTTTCTATAGCTACATTAAGAAAGGGGTTATCTGATTGATAACCCCAAGCTTTTGATTCGTAAGGATGCGAGAGCCGCACCTCACTATTCAGTAGTTGGGCAATTCTTTCGGCAGCATCGGTAATTATCTGCAGACGATTGCCGAGATTAGACCCTATGTTTAAGCCGATGCGAGGCATTAGAGAGTTTTGGATACTTCCACCTCTTCGTAAGCCTCAACCATGTCGCCTTCCTTAATGTCGTTGTAGTTAGCGATATTAAGACCGCAATCATAGCCCGAAGAAACTTCTTTCACATCGTCTTTGAAGCGCTTCAATGAGCCAAGCTCGCCGGTGTAGATGACGATGCCGTCGCGGATGAGTCGCACCTTACTTGTGCGCTTAATCTTGCCTTCGCGCACCATACATCCGGCAATAGTGCCTACACGAGAAATCTTGTAGGTCTGAAGCACTTCGGCAGTGCCGGTCACTTCTTCTTTCACTTCCGGCGACAACATACCCGCCATTGCATCTTTCACCTCTTCGATGGCATCGTAGATGATTGAATATAGACGGATATCCACACCATCGTTTTCGGCTAATCTGCGGGCAGCTACCGACGGACGCACTTGGAAGCCGATGATTACGGCATCGGAAGCGGCGGCAAGAGTGACATCGCTCTCCGAAATTGCTCCCACAGCTTTGTGGATAACATTTACTTGAACCTCGGGGGTGGAGAGTTTGATGAGAGAGTCGCTCAATGCTTCTATAGAGCCGTCCACGTCACCCTTGACGATGAGGTTAAGCTCATGGAATTCGCCCAAGGCACGGCGACGTGCAATGTCGTCGAGACCCGGCATGCGACGAGTGCGTTCCTTGAGTTCGCGTTGAAGCTGTTCGCGACGATTGGCTATCTCGCGTGCTTCGCGGTCGGTGGAGAGGATGTTGAAGGTGTCGCCTGCGGTAGGAGCACCGTTCAATCCCAATACTAATGCCGGTGCTGCCGGTCCGGCTTTTTCGATGCGTTGGTTGCGCTCGTTGAACATTGCACGGATTTTGCCATAACTGGTGCCTGCCACCATAATGTCGCCCACGCGAAGTGTGCCGTTAGACACGAGCACCGTAGCCACATATCCGCGACCTTTGTCAAGCGACGACTCGATAATAGAGCCGGTAGCATTGCGATTGGGGTTTGCCTTGAGGTCAAGCATTTCAGCTTCAAGGAGCACTTTCTCGAGAAGTTCTTCTACGCCGGTACCCTTCTTAGCAGAAATTTCTTGCGATTGATATTTGCCACCCCAATCTTCCACGAGATAATTCATGTTTGCCAATTCCTCTTTGATTTTGTCTACATTGGCATTGGGCTTGTCTATCTTGTTGATCGCAAACACAATAGGTACTCCAGCTGCTGATGCGTGGTTGATAGCTTCCACTGTTTGGGGCATCACATTGTCGTCGGCAGCAACAATGATGATGGCAATGTCGGTGACTTTTGCACCGCGAGCACGCATAGCGGTAAACGCTTCGTGACCCGGAGTATCGAGGAATGTGATGCGACGGCCATCGTCAAGCTTCACGTTATATGCACCGATGTGCTGAGTGATACCTCCGGCTTCTCCGGCAATCACGTTGGCATTACGGATGTAGTCGAGCAATGACGTCTTACCATGGTCTACGTGACCCATCACGGTGACAATAGGTGGGCGCGGCAAGAGGTCTTCTTCCGTATCTACTTCTTCGGTGATAGCTTCCGACACTTCGGCACTTACATATTCTGTCTTGAAACCAAATTCTTCGGCAACGATATTGATGGTCTCGGCATCTAATCGCTGGTTGATAGACACCATTACGCCGATATTCATACAAGTGGCAATAACCTTGTTTACCGGTACGTCCATCATTAATGCCAAGTCGTTGGCGGTAACAAACTCAGTGATACGAAGTATTTTGCTCTCTTTAGCTTCAAGAGCTGCCTCTTCGCGTTCGCGCTCTTCAAAGGCTTCGCGTTTTTCTTTACGCCATTTTGCACTCTTCTTTTGAGGCTTATTGGTGAGTCGAGCAAGAGTTTCTTTCACTTGTTTTTGCACATCTTCTTCGCTCACTTCCGGCTTGATATGACGTTTAACCTTTGCGGAAGGCTTATCAGCATTTTTATTTTTGTTGGGTTTATCTTTTTTAGGAGTGTTGCCCACTTGCTGACTTGAATTTTCGATGTCCACTTTCTCCTTGCCAATGCGTTTGCGTTTGCGTTTTTCCACATCGGCTTGTTTCTCCTTAGCGATGCGTTCCTTGCGCTTTTCCTCTTTGGTCTTTTTCTTTGGACGCGTCTGCTGGTTGAGGTCATCGAGATTAATCTTGCCCACAATCTTCGGACCGGAGATGTTTTGTACCACTGTCTTTATCTCGTTGGTTTCGGAGTCGACCACCTGTTGTGTGGGCTTCTGAGGTTCCTGAGCAGGTTTCTGTTTCTCAGCCTGTTTCTCAGCCTGTTTCTCAGCCGATATTTCAACAGTATTCTTTTCTTCAACAGGCTTGGGAGCTTCCGCCGGTTTTACAACTGCCGGTTTGGGAGCTTCCACCGGTTTTACGACTGCCGGTTTGGGAGCTTCTGTCGGTTTGCTTATAGGATTGTTGTGGCGGTCCAAATCTATCTTACCAATAATTTTCGGCTTATTGATAGTTTCGGTCGCAGTCTTAATAGGCTCAGCCTTTTTTGCTTCGGCTTTCGACTTCTCCTTTTCTTTCTCTTTTTCTTTTTGTCGCTCAGAGGCATAGCGTTCCGACTTCGATTTAAGGTCTTTGTCGTTTTTAAATGCGCTGACCAGCATCTCATATTGCTCGTCGCTAATCCTCATATTGAGGTTTGACGCATCGCCCACCTCTTGACCCTTCTTTTGCAGAAATTCCACCAGCGTCGGAATTCCCACATTAAGGTCGTTTGCTACTTTACTAATTTTTATTGCCATATTGTAAGTTAAGTCGTTTTCTTAATTGTTTAGTCCTCAAATTCAGAGCGGAGGATTTCAAGCACTTGGTCGACAGTGTCTTCCTCGAGGTCGGCTTTGTCGATGATTTGCTGACGTGGCATGTTGAGCACTGCTTTTGCGGTGGTACAACCAATGCCCTTCAAGGCGGTAATTACCCATCCGTCGATTTCGTCGCTAAACTCGTCGAGGTAGATGTCGTCGCTGTCTTCAGTGTAGCGATATACGTCGATTTGGTAGCCGGTGAGCATTGTGGCAAGCTTGATGTTTAACCCCCCTTTACCTATTGCCAATGATACTTCCTCCGGATGGAGCATTACTTCGGCACATTTCTCTTCTTCGTTGATGCGGATGCTCGACACCTTTGCCGGGCTGAGTGCACGACGGATGTAAAGCTCAGGATTGGAGGTGTAGTTGATTACGTCGATGTTTTCGTTGCGCAATTCGCGTACGATACCATGGATGCGTGAGCCTTTAACACCCACACATGCTCCTACCGGGTCAATACGGTCGTCGTATGACTCTACAGCAATTTTCGCACGCTCGCCGGGGATGCGAGCGATACCTTTGAGAAGAATCAAGCCATCGTGGATTTCCGGCACTTCGATTTCAAAGAGACGACGGAGAAATTCCGGGCTGGTACGAGAGATGATAATCTTCGGATTGTTGTTGGTGTTGAGCACTTCCTTAACCACCGCTCTCACTGTTTCGCCCTTGCGATAGTGGTCGCTCGGTATTTGCTCTTCTTTGGGTAGTATCAGCTCATTATGGTCTTCATCGAGCACAAGCACTTCGCGTTTCCATATCTGATATACTTCTCCGGAAACTATTTCGCCTTCCAATGCCTTAAATTTGGTGTACAAAGCATCTTTCTGAAGATCAAGAATCTTTGAGGCAAGAGTTTGGCGGAGTGTGAGAATGGCGCGACGACCGAATTTGGCAAATACAATTTCTTTGGTCACCTCTTCTCCAATTTCACATTCGGGGTCAATAGCGCGAGCTTCGGTGAGCCCAATTTGCATACTGGGATTTTCCACTGCACCGTCTTCCACCACTGCGAGGTTTTGATAGATTTCGCAATCACCCTTGTCCGGATTCATGATTACGACGAAATTCTCGTCGGACCCGAACATCTTGGCGAGCACGTTGCGAAACGACTCCTCAAGCACGCTAATCATTGTGGTCTTGTCTATATTCTTCAGCTCTTTAAATTCTGCAAAGCTGTCAACCATGCTTATGGTTTCTTCTTTTTTTGCCATAGTGAGTTGTACTAAAACTGTATTATATATTTTGTATATTTTATTTCTTCATATCTAAATGTAGAGTCGACGGCTTCCACCACCGGCCGCTTCTGTCCTTCTTTTTTCACTTTCTGTTCTGTGGTGAGCACGAAGCCTTCGCTATCTACCGCTTTAAGCACTCCTTTGAGCTTGCGTCCATCGGCAGTGAGCACTTCCACCTCGTTGCCGATATTTTTGTGATATTGTCGCTCCACTTTCAGCGGCGATGTCAATCCGGCAGAACCTATCTCCAGGTCGTAATCTTCCTTGTCGCGGTCAAAGTGGCTCTCCACCAATCGTGTGAGGCGTACACATTCGTCGATATCAACGCTTGTGTCGCTGTCGATTTCCACAACGATATTGTTGTCTTTACCGATTGTGACGTCTACTATAAAGAGGTCTGTACCTTCCATCCCCTTTGTGAGCACTTGCTCCAGCAGCATTTTGTCAATCATATAGTTATGTTTTGAGATATGATTAAAAATAATGGAGAAGACTTACCGCCTTCCCCATTTCCAAGTGCAAATATACTTATTTTTTCTCAATCTCGCAAACATACTTCTTTGCGTTGATTAACGGTTTGATTAAATTCACAATATTTAACTCTAATATAGTAATAATTATGAATTTTTAATCTTGTGAATTACCGTCAGCCCATCGCGAATAGGGATAATAACTTTCTCCACTCTATCATCGTTAGCCACCAGGTCGTTAAAAGCCAATATGCCGGCGGTTTGTGAGTCGATTTTTTGTGGTAGGTTTGCCACTTTTCCATCCCAAAGGGTATTGTCGGCTATTATGAATCCCCCGACAGGCACTAAAGGCATCACCAGGTGATAATAGTCGCAGTAGTTTCGCTTGTTTGCATCGATAAATACAAGGTCGAATTGTCCGCCAAGTTGAGGCACCACCATTGCAGCATCTCCGATGTGGAGATGTATTTGTTCACGTCGGGGAGAGGCTTCAAAATGCTCGCAAATAAAGTCTTCGAGTTCGTCGTCGATTTCCACCGTGTGTAGCTCTGCGTCTTCAGCAAGTCCTTCTGCCATAGCAAGAGCGGAATAGCCGGTGAATGTGCCGAGCTCAAGTACACGGCGAGGCTTTATCATTCTGACAAACATCTTGAGCAATTTGCCTTGCAGATGTCCGGAGCACATACGCGGACGAAGGTTATATACGTGGGTGTCGCGATTCACGAGGCGCAACACGTCGCCTTCTTTGTCGATATGCGCAAGAATGTAATCTTCCAGTTGTTCAGTCATCAGCCTTTATTTCTTATTGATTAGAGCTTCTATGGCAAGGCGATAGCTATCCATACCGAATCCGGCAATCACTCCGCGACAAGCCGCTGAAATCATTGAGTGGTGACGATATTCTTCGCGTGTATGAACATTTGAGATATGCACTTCTATCACAGGAGACTTCACGGCACGGATGGCATCGCCAAGAGCTATTGATGTATGTGTGTAGGCTCCGGCATTAAGCACTATTCCGTCCACGGTAAATCCTTTGTCGTGGATTTCGTCGATTAGAGCACCCTCATGATTGCTCTGAAAATATTGCAATTCTATTTCGGGATAAGCTTCTTGAAGTGCTTTAAAATAATCGTCAAACGATTGGTCGCCATAAATAGACTTCTCTCGTATCCCCAACAAGTTGAGGTTCGGACCGTTGATAATAAGTATTTTCATCACTTTCGGATTTCGTAATTTTTGTTGTTAGTGTTATCTTTGCAAAAGTAATAAATTCTATCCGAAACATTGGCAATATGGCTTCTGAAAACGAAAATTATGAGAAATTGATAGCGATGTTTGACGCATGGCTTTCGATGGAGAAAGGGCTCTCAGCCAATACTGTAGAGGCTTATAATGACGATATTCTGAAGTTGTTGAAATACATTGCCGACCGTCATAGGTGTCCGGAAGAGATAGAAGAAGCCGACCTACATGAGTTTCTCGCCACACTCTACGATTTGGGTATAAGTGCTCGCACTCAAGCCCGTATCATTTCGGGTATTCGCTCATTTTTTTCGTTCTTGAAAATTACAGGCAAGGTGAAAGACAATCCGGCAGCATTATTGAAAATGCCAAAGTTGGGGAAGCATTTTCCTGATATTCTCACCGTCGAAGAAATTGATGCTATGGAAGCGGCTATCGATGTTTCCACTTATGAGGGATGTCGCAACCGCGCAATTGTGGAAGTGATGTATAGCTGTGGTCTGCGGGTGTCGGAGGTGGTGAGTCTCCGCATCTCTAATCTTTTCCTTCAAGAAGAGTATATTATGGTAGAGGGTAAAGGAAGCAAACAGCGATTGGTGCCTATCTCCGAGACGGCTATTACCCTCATACGCGACTATCTGGCTGTCAGAGGAGATGTGAATGTCAAGAGCGATGCCGAAGACATTCTCTTCCTCAATCGTAGAGGCTCCGGGATGTCGAGGGTGATGATATTCTATATTGTTAAAGACCTTTGTGAACAGTGTGGCATCCACAAGAATATTAGCCCCCACTCTCTACGACATTCTTTTGCCACACATATGCTTGAAGGCGGTGCCAATATCAGAGCCATTCAGCAACTATTGGGCCATGAAAGCATTTCCACCACCGAAATATATGTGCATATCGATTGCTCATATTTGCGTCGCGAAGTGGTGAATTGCCACCCTCGCTCAAAACTAATGAGATGAATAATGCTATTGTTTGAATTGGCATACCGTTAATCTGTCGGTTAACGGTATGCTTTTTGTCGTGATTCCATGAGTAGGAAGTGACGCAGAAGAAATGCCGTAAAGTAAGGCTGTATAGAGAATGGCGCCGCTTGGTCTATTTGGATAGTGCGGAGAAGAGTTTGTCGAGGGCTTCGTCGGCATTGGCCGACTCGGAAAGAAGGCTGACAAATTTACTGCCGATAATTGCTCCGGCGGCATTAGCGGTTGCGCTTTCAAGGGTCTGCTTGTTGGAGATACCAAATCCTATCATTCTCGGATTTTTTAGGTTCATTGCATTGATGCGTCGGAAATATGCTTGCTTGGCATCATCGAAGCTTTGTTGTGCACCGGTGGTGGCTGCCGACGACACCATGTAAATAAAGCCGTCGGTATGCTCATCAATAAAGCGTATGCGCTCTTCATCGGTTTCCGGTGTGATTAGCATAATGACGCGTATATCGTGTCGGTCGGCACAAGGCTTGATAGTGTCGAGATAGTCTTTAAACGGCAAGTCGGGGATGATTACTCCTGAAACTCCCGTTTCCTTGCATTTGGCAAAAAAATCTTCAATTCCGTAATGCATAATGGGATTGAGATAGCCCATAAGTACCAGTGGAATGGTTACTTTATCTTGGATTGATGCGAGTTGTGAAAAGAGAAGCCTTAGTGACATACCATTTCGAAGCGCCTTGGTGGCGGCATCTTGTATCACCACGCCGTCTGCCATAGGGTCGGAAAAAGGTATGCCTACTTCAATCATATCGATGCCTCGACGTTGCAGAGTGAGAATGGTGTCAGCGGTGCTGTCAAGCTCCGGGCATCCGGCACAAAAATAGAGTGATAGAAGAGAGCGGTTGCCGCGATTGGCAAAGAGAAGGTTTATTTTGTTCATTGTCTTGATTTTAGTTGGTGGATAAATAGTTTAAGTTTATTGATATCTTTCATCCCGGGACTTGTTTCAAACTGTGAATTGAGGTCTACGCCAATCATTTGGGGATGATGAATCGTTGTAATTGCTTCCGCATCATTCGGCGAAATGCCTCCGCTGAGCAGAAACGGGAGAGTGCCGTGATAGTTGTCGAGCAGTTGCCAATGAAACTTTTTTCCGCTGCCGCCATAGGAGTTGCATTTGGTGTCAAACACGAGTAGTTGCGCTGTTGAGGCATAGAGGTCGGCTTTTTGCAAGTCGTCGGCATCAGCCACGCTTATGGCTTTGGCTATCACAATTTCAGGCAGTCGTCGATGTAGATCTGCAAGATACTCCGGTGTTTCAGAGCCGTGGAGCTGCACTCCGGTCAATCGATAGGTTTCGGCGGTAGCAATTACTGTTGCGATATCTTCATTGACAAATACCCCGAAGCGTCTTATGCAATCATCGATTGCAGGCACTGCTTTTATGCATCGCGATGAAGGTGGATAAAATATCATTCCTATGATGTCGGCGCCTACGTCGATTGTTTGCCGAATATTTGTGGCGTCGGTCATACCACACACTTTCACTATCATAGCGCAGCGATAAAATTGTGTAATGCCAAGCCGGGATTGTCTTCTCTCATTAGTCGTTCGCCGATAAGAAATCCCCGGAAACCGGCAGAGCGCAGAGTGTTGACTGTGGAAGGGTCAGAGATGCCGCTTTCGCTAATCTTTACAGCTTCAGAAGGTAGCCGGTCGACAAAGCGCAATGATTGTTCTACAGAGGTTGTAAAGGTGCCGAGGTTGCGGTTGTTGATGCCACACATTTCCGGGAGACAGTCGGCATAGGCAAGTTCGCTTTCGGTGTGCATTTCGAGAAGCACTTCAAGCCCTAATGCTTTTGCACTGTTGCGCAGTTGCTTGCATTCATCGAGAGATAGAGCTGATGCAATAAGCAGCACTGCAGAGGCACCACAAAGTCGAGCTTGTAGCAGTTGATATTCGTCTATCACAAAATTTTTGTATAGCACAGGCAAGGTGACCCCGCTTTTTCTGGCGGCTCTTATATCGTCGTCAGTGCCACCAAAAAAAACTTTGTCGGTGAGTATACTTAATGCTGAAGCACCCGAATTTTGATAGGAAAGCGGTATTGACGAAGCATCGCCATCGGCTTTTATCCATCCCTTTGAGGGTGATTTCCGCTTAAACTCAGCAATGATGCCGTAGGGCGAAGAGGCGAGCGAAGAGGCGAGCGAAGCCACTCTTGGCAGTTGGAGCTCGTCAAGTTGTCGCTCTAACATATTCATTGGAGTGTGGAGCTTTGCTTCTGTCACCTCAATGCGCTTTGCTGCAATAATTGTGCTCAATATATCTTTCATAACATCAAGAGTTAAGAGATACAAATTTTTTGAAAGTTGCAAGGGCATTGCCGCTGTCGAGTGATTCGCGAGCAATGGCAATGCAATCGTCGAAAGACTTTTTGCCCTTGTCAAGCACATTGATAGCTATTGCTGCATTGGCTACAACGACCTCTTTTTTAGACTCTGGGGCAGTGCCGGCAAGCACTTCGTCAAATACCTTTGCCGCTTCTTCCACGTTTTGGCCTGCTGTCAAGTCGCTGGGAGAAATCGTTTTTAATCCTAAGTCTTTGGGAGTTAGAATTTCTTCATTATATTTGGTCATTATCTTGAATTCTCCTGTCAGTGATATTTCATCATATCCGTCGATGCTATTCACAATAGCGTAGTCGATGCCCATGTTTTGATAGACGGCGCTGTAAAGGCGCATCTGCTTGAGTGACGCTACGCCCAACACTTGGCATGGCGGCGTGGAGGGGTTGACCAACGGCCCGAGGAGATTGAAGCAGGTTGGGAAGGGTAACGCCTTGCGTGTGGGTGCCACATATTTCATAGCTTTTGCAAAGAGCGGGGCATGGAGATAGACGATGCCACACTCATCGATGCTGCGTTGGAGGGTGTCGCTGTCTGCGGTAAATTTCACACCGTGTTGCTCAATGACATTGGAAGCCCCACTGGTACTTGTTGCCGAATAGTTACCGTGTTTAGCCACTTTATATCCGGCACCGGCCACTACAAAGCACGCTGCAGTGGAGATGTTAAAGGTGTTTTTGCCATCGCCGCCGGTGCCTACGATGTCGATAAAGCGGTCGCAGTCGAGTTTTACAGCCACTCCCGTAGAAAGGATGCCATCGCGAAAGCCGAGAAGTTCGTCAACGCTCACTCCTCGCATTTGCATCGCTGTAAGTAATGCTCCGATTTGTTCGGTGGCGTAGTCGCCACGAGTGATACCCATCAGAATTTCGCAAGTTTCTTCGCGCGTCAATGCCTCATGGTTGAGGATGCGTGAGAATAGGAGTTTTATTGTGTCTACCATAGTTGTGTCAGTGTTTTAGAAAATTGTTGATAATAGTTTTCCCATCGGGTGTGAGCACACTTTCAGGATGAAACTGGATGCCGTGGATGTCATATGTGAGATGGCGCAGTGCCATGATTTGTCCTTCGTCGCTTGTTGCAGTTATCTCCAAGCAGTCGGGGAAGTTGTCGTTGCTCACCACCCAAGAGTGGTAACGACCCATAGTGAAACGCTGAGGTAAACCTTCAAAAAGATAGTCTCTACCATTTTGGTTTCCTTCGGTAGCAATGCCGTGAAACACCTCGCTGAGATTTTCCAATTGTGCTCCAAACACCTCTCCTATAGCTTGATGACCAAGACATACTCCGAGGATGGGTTTCTTGTCGGCATAGTGACGGATAACATCAAGGAGTAGTCCGGCTTCTGAGGGGATGCCGGGTCCGGGACTTAAGATTATTTTGTCATAAGGTGCAAGGTCAGAGATATGAAATTTGTCGTTGCGCACTACCTCGACCTCAGCTCCGAGTGATTTCACCAAGTGTGCGAGGTTGTAGGTGAAGGAGTCGTAATTATCTATGATTACTATTTTCATAATCTTTTGTTTTTGATTGTTACATTTTTTCTGCCATCATAATGGCACGGCGCAAGGCTCCGAGTTTATTATTCACTTCTTGCAGTTCATATTCCACATTGCTTTTGGCAACGATGCCACCTCCGGCTTGAAACCACAGTTCGCCGTTGCGTGCCACAAATGAGCGTATTGTGATTGCTTGGTTAAGGTCACCGTTAAGTCCGATAAATCCTATGCAACCGCCGTATGCTCCGCGGCTATGTGGCTCATAGCGGCTTATCAATTGCATCGCTTTAACTTTGGGTGCTCCCGACAATGTGCCGGCGGGGAATGTGTCGATAAAGGCTTTGATAGGGTCGGCATCATCGTTAAGTATGCCACTCACTCTCGACACCAAGTGGATAACGTGGGAATAGTATTGCAAGTCTTTGTAGAAATCCACTTTTACGTCGTGGCAGTTGCGCGACAAGTCGTTGCGAGCGAGGTCAACCAGCATCACATGCTCGGCGTTTTCCTTAGGGTCATTGCGCAAATATTCCGCACCGTGACGGTCAGATTCGATGTCGCCGGTGCGACGTGTTGTGCCCGCAATGGGGTCGATATAAACTTTCCTGTCCTCAATGCGGCAATGTGTTTCGGGAGATGACCCGAAAATGCGAAATCCTCCGAAGTCGAAATAAAACAAATAAGGCGATGGATTGATTGACCGTAGGGCGCGATAAAGTTTGAAGTCATCGCCGATAAATTGCTGGCTGAAGCGACGCGACATTACAATCTGAAACACATCGCCTCGCAGGCAGTGAGCTATGCCGCGACGTATGTTTTCGCAATGTTCCTCGTCGGTAAGTTTTGATGTTGTTTCGCCTATGGGGTGAAAGTCGTAGACCGGTGTGTCGGAGCGGTTAATTTGGCGATATAAAGTGTTGATGTCGTCATGATTGCCGAGAGTCACCATCGTAAGGGTGCTGTTGAAATGGTCAAACACGAGGATGTCGCGATAAAGGATGTAATATACATCCGGCGCATCGTTTTTGTCAGGAGTGTTTTCTTTGATGTCGATATTCTCGGTGTAGCGTACGGCATCAAATGCAGTGTATCCGTAGATGCCGCAGTATCGAGACCCTTCGCCTTCCACTTTTATTTTGTCGATAAATTGTCGTATAGCATCAGCCACGGTATATTTGTCGGTGATGTCGTGTAGCTCTTTCTCTCCATCGGGGAAGGAGAGGGTGGCAACATTATGATTGATAGCAACTGATGCCAGTGGATTAATGCCAATAAATGAGCGGCTGTTGCTCGCTTCATGATAGTCGCTACTTTCCATCAGTGCGCTTTGCGGGTAAATGTCACGCAGTCGCATATATACGGTTACCGGAGTATATAGGTCGGCAAGCAGTGTTCGTGAAGTTGTTGTGTAGGTGTATATTTTTGTTTCCATTGATATTATGTATTAAAAGTTTCCGTATTTGCCTGCCATCTCTTTATGTGAAAGATAGGTATCCACATCTTTGTCACCACGACCGCTCACTGTGAGCACCACCACGTCATCGTTCTTAAATTTCATCTTTTCCAATGCAGCAATTGCATGTGCGCTTTCCAACGCCGGGATGATGCCTTCCATGCGTGTGAGTCGGTAGGCGGCTTTTACGGCTTCATCATCGTTGATTGACAGCACTGTGGCGCGATGTTGTTCGGCAAGGTTGGCGTGCATAGGTCCTATACCAGGATAGTCGAGCCCGGCAGAAAGGCTTTCGGCTTCGATTATCTGGCCATCGGGCGTTTGCATCACAAGAGTTTTTGAGCCGTGGAGTATGCCTAAGCTGCCGGTGCTGATAGTGGCGGCTGTGTGACCGCTATCAGCTCCTTTCCCTCCGGCTTCAGCAAGCACTATCTTCACTCTCAGGTCGTCGATGTAGTGGTATATAGTGCCTGCAGCATTAGAGCCACCACCCACACAAGCCATAAGATAGTCGGGGTAGTCGCGCCCTATTTTCTCAAGGAGTTGCTCCTTTATTTCTTTAGAAATGACGCTCTGAAGTCGTGCCACGAGGTCAGGGTAGGGGTGCGGTCCCACTGTTGAGCCAATGATGTAAAACGTGTCGCGAGGGTGACAACACCAATCGCGGATGGCTTCGTTGGTGGCATCTTTCAGGGTGTGGTTGCCGCTATACACGGGGCGCACTTCCGCTCCAAGCATCTTCATGCGCTCCACATTGACGTGTTGACGTTCCACATCCAGCGCTCCTTGATACACCACACACGGTATGTCCATCAATGCGCACACTGTGGCTGTAGCAACGCCATGTTGACCGGCACCGGTCTCGGCGATGATGCGTTTTTTGCCCATTTTTTTTGCAAGGAGTATCTGTCCGATGGTGTTGTTGATTTTGTGTGCTCCGGTGTGGTTGAGGTCTTCTCTCTTCAAGTATAAGTGGCATCCATATTGCTCACTCATGCGGCGTGCATAGTAGAGTGGTGACGGACGGCCCACGTAGTCGCGAAGGAGTTGAGAATATTCTTTGCGAAAATCTTCACTTTCAATTATCGGTAAATATTCTCGGCGTAGATTTTCCACCGTAGCATAGAGGATTTCCGGAATGTATGCCCCTCCGAAATTTCCATAAAATCCTTTTTCATCAACTAAAAATGAGTTATTCATAATCTTTTGTATATTTATTCTAATAAAAAATGGCTCGTCGCTGTTGCCGACGAGCCTCTGATGTCATTTATCTAAGATACAAAGTCAGTGTGCAACCGCGATTTTACAATCTCGATTGGCGCCACCAATAGTTGTTGTTATGTTGTCTTTCCATTGTCTGTTTGTTCTATTTTGATGCAAAGTTATGCATAATTTTTGGATATCCAAACTTTTTTGAATTTTTTTGACTATCCTTCAATTGGTAGCTCAATGCGGAAAGTGGTGCCGACACCTATTTCCGACTGTTTCACGAATATTCGTCCGCCATGGTATTCTTCCACAATTCGTTTGGCGAGGGTCAGTCCCAATCCCCAACCTCGCTTTTTGGTGGTATATCCCGGGCTAAAAACATTAGAGAAATTTTTGCGAGCAATGCCTTTCCCGGTGTCGGTTACTTCAATAAATGCCGTTTTCTTGTCATAACCGACCAGAACATTAAGAGAACCTTTGCCTTGCATTGCATCAACAGCATTTTTACATAAGTTTTCCATCACCCATTCAAATAGAGGACGGCATAACATCACGTTGTGTTCGTTTTGGGGGAGGTCGGTGGAGAGAGATACAGCGGTAGAAATGCGTGCTCGAAGATAGTCGAGGCTTTTTGTCACTACATCGCAAATGGGTTGCAGCGCCATTTCCGGCTTAGAGCCTATTTTAGAGAAACGGTCGGCAATCATTGAAAGACGGTTTACATCCTTATTCATATCGTCGACAATTTCTTTGTCAATACCGGACGCTTCAAGCATCTGTACCCACGCCATCAGCGACGAAATCGGAGTGCCCAGTTGGTGTGCTGTTTCTTTTGACAGTCCTACCCACACTTTGTTTTGCTCTGCTTTTTTTATCGTCATCACGGCGAAGTATACAAGCGCCACAAATAGTATCATCACGAGTAGTTGGATGCGTGGATAGTATGACATTGAAGTGAGAAGCGTTGAGTCTTCATAATAAAGGTGTTGGGTGATTTGGTCATCAATCTTGATAAGTATGTGGTTTCGAGAATTGCGAAGATGTGATAGTTTGTCTTGCAAGAATGTTTCGTTGGCGGGAGAGAGTGTCATTGGATTGAGGGTGTCGACAGGCTCCGGCAGGTCGAAGTTGCGGTGCATAAGAATGTTGTTGTCTTCGTCAACGAGAAGCACGGGGATATTGTCGTTTTTTTCTATTATGCCAAGATAGAAATCGATGTCGCCCGACTGCATTGCCATCCCGTTGTCGTCGGTCGACATAGGGGCGGTGGCGAGAGCTTTTGTCGCATTTGCCCAAATCTCCATACGTTCGCGTTCTTGTTTGGCAAGGTCATTGACAAGATTGTTTGACACTATAAGGAAAAAGCCCACAAGCACTACTGATAGAAACAAGAATATCCATTTCCACAGTTTTCTTTTATCGTAGATGTTAAATTTCATCGCTTTGATTGTCGTTTTACATCGTTATTAATCCAATGAGCTACGCAGTCGTCGTTGTTTGTCAAAGTCACTTCGTCAGCCACACGAAGCACTTCCGGCGATGCGTTTTCGGGAGCAACAAACACGTCGGCTACGGTGCGCATCGACAAGTCGTTTGGGCTGTCGCCAAACACCACCACTCTCTCTGCTTTGCATTGCTCTTTGAGCTGAGCTACGGCTTTAGCTTTCGACACACCATTGCCCATCGCCTCCAAAAAACCTATGTTGTTGTTAAAGATGTCGCGATAGTAGGTGATAGAGCAGTCGGTTTGAGTCTTTACTTGTTGAAAAACATTACCCATAAGGTTGTAGTCGGCAGCAGCAAACACAAGCATAGTGAGCTTCATTCGTTGCTCGTCTAACTCGGGAGATAAGATAAATCGTTTGTGCACTGTGTGGCATCGTTGCATCATAAAGTCACGGTCATAGTCGTTGACTTCCGGATGATGCCATGCTTCTATGCGAGTGCCATTGAGGGTGTAGAAAAATGGCTGTATGCCGGCTTTTGAGGTGAGATGTAGAATGGTTTTTACATCTTTCGTTTTGAGAAAATGAGTGTTGGTTAGTCCTGCCGGGGTCCACATTGCTGCTCCGGTCATCACAATTAACGGCAGTTTGCAAGCGATGCCTTCCATTAATCGAGCCACGGTGGCTGGGGTACGTGCTGTGGCAATAGAAAAGAGGATGCCCTGCTCTTCAATAAGATGGTTGAGCATATGTCGAGAGGTCTCGGAAACAAGGCTGCTACTGTTGAGAAGTGTTCCGTCGAGGTCGGATATATAGAGGGTTTTATTCATTATTCTTTCTTTACTATTATGGCGCTCGCTTCATAGAGCAAATATATGGGTAGAAACACTATCATCAGAGTGAAAGGGTCGCCGGTGGGGGTAATCACGGCGGCAAGGATGAGAAGCACAACAATGGCATGACGACGATAGCGTTTGAAGAATTGTCGCCGTAATAAGCCAATAGAGGAGAGCGCCCATGCCAACAAGGGTAATTCGAAGGTGATGCCCATAATGAGATTGAGCATCATAAAGTTATCCATATAGGAGTCGAGCGACAAACTGTTGGTGATGGCGCCGCTCAGTTGGTAGGTGTATAGAAATCGCAATGTGATGGGGAACACAAGAAAATATCCCACCGCCAATCCGATATAAAACATTATTGCACCCAATGAGAATGCCGTGCGAGCACCCTTTATTTCATTCGGGTAAAGTGCAGGTCGCACGAATGTCCATAATAGATAAAGCAATATGGGAAAAGAAAACACCAACGACAGCCAAAATGAGGTGGAAAGGTGTGTGAAAAATTGTGCTGTAAGATTAAGGTTGATGAGATTTACTGAAAAATCGTCGGTGGAAAAATGATCTAATCCGGGGATGGCTGCCGTCACTCCGGCAAATAGGCGATAAAGAAAAAAGTCGCCATGGCATGGGGCAAGTATTACATTGTCAAATAGCCACGGCATATATATGAAAAACACCGCCATAAACAACGCAAGCACCAACGCCATCTTGAACAACACTCTTCTGAGGTCGTCAAGATGTGCCCAAAAACTCATATCGGAAGAATTGGCAGTGCCCGCCATCGGCTGTTATTTTTTGTCGCTTTCAGCAGGCTTTTCTATTTCATCTTTTACTTCGTTCATGCCTTCCTTAAAACTCTTCACACCTTTTCCCAAGCCTTTCATCAATTCCGGGATTTTTTTGCCGCCGAAGAGAAGGAGCACCACAAGTGCGATAACAACGAGCTCACCTGTGCCTAACCCCATAAATAACAATAAATTACACATATTCATTACAATTTTTTGCTTATTTAGTGCAAACTTAGCAAAAAATACTGATAAAACTTGCAGTTTTTTGCAAAAACTATTGCAAAACAGCCTTTGGCTCATTAAATTTGCAAGCGGGGAGAAGAATTATGAGAATAGCAATTATTCAACATAACATTCTGAGTGGTAGTGTTGAAGCTACCCTCGATAGGTTGTCGGTGCTGATGAATAGTGCTGAAAGCAGTGATGTTTATGTTCTCTCCGAAATGTTTGCCACGGGTTTCGTTGTTGACAATGTTTCTGCCCCATACCACTCTCACTTTATTAGGCAATGGATGCTGCAACAGGCAAAGCTTCGCAACGCCGCTATTGTGGGAAGCATGGCAGAAAATGATGGCAATGGGAAGTTGCTTAACAGAATGTATTTTATTACTCCCGAAGGAGAGGTGCAGCATTACGACAAGCGGCATCTTTTCAGTTTTGGTGGGGAGGATGAGCATTACTCGCCGGGAAAGGAACGTGTGATTATAAATTTCGAGGGAGTGAGATTTCTTTTGCAAGTTTGCTACGACTTGCGGTTTCCTGTGTTCTCGCGTTGTCGCAATGACTACGATGTGGCAGTCTATGTGGCGGCATGGCCCGAAGCTCGTATTTCTGCTTGGAGCACATTGTTGCCCGCGCGCGCTGTAGAAAACCAAGCTTATATTGTGGGCGTGAATCGTACCGGTGAAGATGGGTCATTGAAATATAACGGATGTAGCGAAATTATTGATTATTTGGGCAGACCGATAGTTTGTGTCGGAAGTGAAGAAGGTGGATGGACTGCTGAAATTGACATTGATAAGCAACAAAAATTCAGAGCAAAATTTCCTGCGCTTGCTGATTCTGACAATTTTCATATTATTTTATGAGAATGCTTTCGGAAATTCTCAAAAGCCTCTTAAAAACAATAATTTTAGTTGTTAAAAATTATTTTATTCAATTCAAAATAATATATAACTCTTGCTCATTTGAGTCTATTATATTTATTTTGTATTCAGATTCTAAAATTGAGAGGTGTTTAAGATGAATATTTGTAACTTTGAAATCCACAATAATTGTGGGTTTTATAGCTCGTCGGATGATGTAGCTATAAAAAAAATCGACCGCAGGAGCGCTTCTGATGTGCTGTTTGTGGAAGAAAAATTGACTTACTCGAAGTTGCTGTTTGTTATTGAGGGTGTTGTCAAAATTAAGATTAATAAGCTTGATGTTCAGGTGATTAGTGCAGGAAGTATCGGCTTGGTGCCGTGCAATTCTTACTTTATCGGTTCAATTGAGCCGGGGACATTGGTGCTGTCGGTGGCATTTAGCGAGAAAGAGCCGTTTTGCTCGTGCTATTCGTTGGTCAACTTAATGCACGACACTTACTCCCATGAAGATGATTTCGAGCAGCGTCAGAGCCAAGCACTACCTATTCATCATCGTTTGAAATCTTTCGTGCAGTCAGCTTTAGATGCTATCGACGATGGTATCCCTTGTTCAGGTTATTTCGCTACAAAACGTCAAGAGCTGTTTTTCCTTCTGATTAATTATTACAGTCGTGAGGATTTGGCTCGATTCTTCCATCCTCTGTTTTGCTTCAATCGCAAATTTGAGGAGATGGTTATGACTAATTACGATAGTGTTACCGACGTGAAGCATTTTGCCGCTTTGGCTCATATGCCGGTCACCACGTTCCAGCGTAAGTTTAAAAAGCATTTCAAGACTTCTGTAAAGCAATGGCTTCTCGACCGTAAGGCTGAAAGGATGCTTTCGGATATCAAAAACACAAATCGCTCAATCACCGATTTATCACAACGCTACGGTTTCTCATCGGTGTCTTATTTTTCCAACTTCTGTAAGCATTACTTTGGCAAAACGCCTACTGAACTGAGAGCGGAAGGAAATACTGATTGATGTTACATAAATTTGATAATGATATAACAGCTCGGGATTGTCCCGAGAAATTTACTTATCCGTATTGCTACGAGCCGCATCCCTTAGTAGTGGAAGCGGCTCGTAGTGTGCGTGATTATGTCGCCTCTCAACCTCTTCTTGCTCAAGAATTGCAACAAGGGAAGATGCTCGGTGTGCTGGTGGTGCAGACCTCCGACGGTAGTATCGGCTTCCTTGCCGGCTATTCCGGGGTGATTCATAATGTCGGTAGGAGCAGCTTTTTTGTGCCGCCGGTATGCGACTTGCTACGTCGTGATGGGTTTTTCCGACCGGAGGAGCTGCGCATTTCGGCTATTAATGATGAAGTGAGCCGCCTGACTGAAGGTGAAGAGCTTGCTAATGTAAACGCTCGCTTGAAAATGGTGCAGCAAGTGGCTGCCGACGAAATCCTCGCATATAAAGAATTTATCGCTCGTTGCAAGGAAAAACGCAGAGCAAAAATGTTGAGGGCTTCTGAGGCGGAGAGGCAGGAGATGGTGAGAGAGAGCCAATATCAAAACGCTGAACTTAAACGGCTGAAGCTCCGTCATAATAAAGTCATTCAAGAGGCTCAAGCAGCAGTGGATGAAATAGAGTGTCGAATAGAAGCACTTAAAGCTGAGCGAAAAAGCCGAAGTATAGCTCTTCAGCGTCTTACGTTCGACCGATTTGTGATGCTCAATGCTCTCGGTGAGAGCAAGTCAATCACCAAAATTTTTGCCGACAGTCGAGGCGAGCTCCCTCCTTCAGGTGCCGGAGATTGTGCCGCTCCCAAAATGCTGCAATATGCATTTCGTCAAAATATGAAGCCTCTGGCAATGGGGGAATTTTGGATAGGGCAACCCCTCTCGGCTGAGGTGCGTCGCGATGGTCATTTTTATCCTTCCTGTACAAGCAAGTGTAAGCCGATTCTCGATTTTATGCTTCGTGGATTGATTGTAGAGGATAATCCTTTGGAGAAAGACGATAATCTGAGTCATAAGCTTACCACTATTTTGGAGGACGAATGGCTGTGGGTGGTGAATAAGCCCGCAGGAATGTTGTCGGTGCCGGGAAAGTCGGATAGAGAGTCGGTGGAATCGATAGCGCGTTGTAAATACCCCGCTGCCACCGGACCGCTTATCGCTCACCGTTTGGATATGCACACCTCTGGAATTCTTATTGTGGCAAAAACTGCCGAAGCATTTGTGGAGTTGAGGCGCCAATTCAACAATAGAGAAATACATAAACAATATGTTGCCATAGTTGATGGAAATGTTGTCGATGATGAAGGGAAGATATGTCTGCCTTTGTCGCCCGACCACGCCAACAGTCCGCAACAGATGGTAGACTTCGTCAATGGAAAGGCTGCGGTTACGCGCTATAAGGTGATAGAACGGCTGCCCGACCACACCACTCGCATTTTGTTTTCACCTCTCACCGGTCGCACTCATCAGCTTCGAGTTCACGCTTCCCATTCACTTGGGCTGAATGCGCCGATTCATGGCGATATGCTGTATGGAAAGCCCGATAAGCGACTTTGCCTTCACGCAATGATGATTTCATTTAAGCATCCTGTTACTAATGAGGTGATTACATTGGGTTGCGAGCCGGATTTTTAGTAGTTTTCATAGTGCTTTGTTGTGTTAAAATGTTAAAAGTATGTTATAAAACATACTTTGATGACACATATTCCAAAAACTATACTTATCTTTGCAACGTAAAAAAGGTAATAAGGTTAGTAAAAAGTGTGTTTTTCATTAGGTATTTTTTTAAGTAAGATTCTATGAAAAAGGTTTTATTCAAGGCTGTGCAATGGTATATTACCATCACTGCCAAAGCTTATAAATAAAGCTTGTTTGGTTATTGTAAAATGAAGAAAGCGGAGTGTGGCAATCGGGAGGTTGCCACACTTTTTTGCATACCCGCATTTTTGCTCTTTGATTTATTACGCTTATTTTGCTGAAAAATAATTTTTTACGGAAGAAATTGATTGCTGAATGAAAAATAATTTGTACCTTTGCAATCGACTATTATCAACATAATGTCTAATTTATTAATTAACTTTATTTATTAACCAATTAATTTTAAATGAGCGAATTAGTTAATTCACCGATTGCCGATTTCGACTGGGATTCGTATGAAAACGGACAAGTGGAAACAGGCAAAACTCGCGAGGAACTCGTGAAAACTTACGATGAGTCGTTGAACACCATTAAGGACAAGGACGTAATCGAGGGCACAGTAATTGCTTTGAATAAGCGCGAAGCTGTGGTTAACATTGGCTATAAATCGGACGGCATCATCCCGATGAGCGAATTCCGCTACAATCCGGATTTGAAGGTCGGCGACACTGTAGAGGTGTTTATTGAAAATCAAGAGGACAAAAAAGGTCAACTTCTCCTTTCTCACAAGAAAGCGCGCGCAGCACGCAGCTGGGATCGTGTGAATGAGGCTCTTGACAATGATGAAATCATTAAGGGTTACATCAAATGTCGCACTAAGGGCGGTATGATTGTTGATGTGTTTGGTATTGAAGCATTCTTGCCGGGCTCGCAAATCGACGTTAAGCCTATTCGCGACTACGACATGTTTGTCGGCAAAACTATGGAATTCAAGGTGGTGAAAATCAACCAAGAATTCAAGAATGTCGTTGTTTCTCACAAGGCTCTTATTGAAGCTGAATTGGAACAACAAAAGAAAGAAATCATTGCAAAACTCGAAAAGGGTCAAGTGCTCGAAGGTACTGTCAAGAATATCACATCCTATGGTGTGTTTATCGACCTTGGCGGCGTAGACGGCTTGATTCATATCACCGACCTCTCTTGGGGACGTGTTAACGACCCGAACGAGGTTGTATCGCTCGACGAAAAGCTTAACGTTGTTATCCTTGACTTCGACGATGAGAAGAAGCGCATTGCTTTGGGCTTGAAGCAACTTCAACCACATCCATGGGATGCTCTCAATCCGGACCTCAAACCCGGCGACAAAGTTAAGGGTAAGGTGGTTGTTATGGCTGACTATGGCGCATTTGTTGAAATCGCTCCGGGCGTAGAAGGTCTTATCCACGTGTCTGAAATGTCGTGGTCTCAACACCTTCGTTCGGCTCAAGACTTTATGAAGGTGGGCGACGAGGTTGAAGCTGTAGTGCTTACTCTCGACCGCAAAGAGCGCAAAATGTCGCTTGGCATTAAGCAACTTAAGGCTGACCCATGGGAAAATATCGAAGAAAAATATCCTGTTGGCTCTAAGCACACTGCTAAAGTGCGCAACTTCACCAACTTCGGCGTATTTGTTGAATTGGAAGAAGGCGTTGACGGCTTGATTCACATTTCTGACCTCTCTTGGACTAAGAAAATCAAACACCCGAGTGAATTCACTCAAATCGGTTCTGACATCGATGTTCAAGTGCTTGAAATCGATAAGGAAAATCGTCGCTTGAGCCTCGGCCACAAGCAACTCGAAGAAAATCCTTGGGATGTGTTTGAAACAGTGTTCACCGTTGGTAGCATCCACGAAGGTACTATCGTAGAAATGCTTGAAAAGGGTGCTGTTATCGCATTGCCTTATGGCGTGGAAGGCTTCGCTACTCCGAAGCACCTCGTAAAAGAAGATGGCACTCAAGCTCAAGTAGATGAGAAGCTCAACTTCAAGGTTATCGAGTTTAACAAGGAGTCGAAGCGCATCATCCTCTCTCACAGCCGCATCTTCGAAGATGAAGCTAAGGCAGAAAAGGCTGAAGCTAAGAAGGCAGCTAAGAAGGCTAAAGCAGCCGAAGCAGCTCCTGCAATGACCACTCCGCTTGAAAAGACCACTCTCGGTGACATCTCCGAATTGGCCGCTCTCAAGGAGAAACTTGCTAAAGGCGAAAAGTAATCACTGATTATCAGCCAAATATTGAGGCATCTCACCTATGGTGGGGTGCCTTTTTTATTACGCTTATATCATATTGACAAAAAATAAGCATCTCTTAATTGCTGAAATCAGCACATTTAAGAGATGCTTTTGTTGTCCAGGAAGGACTCGAACCCTCACAGGCGGAACCAGAATCCGAAGTGCTACCATTACACCACTGGACAATTTCCTTTTGTTTTGCAAAGGTAATCACTTTTTTTTATAGTGCCAACGATTTATAAAAAATTTTGCGTTGTCGTCATGGCTCTTTCATTTAAACAAGCTTGCCATTTTAAAAATGGTGAAATTATTGAGCTATTATTCGGGCAATTATTCTTTAATAAGATACTTTTTCCTTGCGGTCTTTTATTGTAGGTATATGATATCAGCAAAGGACCAAAACAAATGTTCAACACACAAACTCGCCTGTCGATATAGTCAAATCAAGTATGTGACGATCATATTATTTCTTAAATTTTTTAATGATAGAGCCGTGCATTGCAAGCACCTTATTTCTTATTTCAGCAGGCATGAAAATCAAAGAAACAGATATTATAATTAACAGATATACAATGTTTGAAAGAAGGCTTTCCGTGAAATAGAATGTCACTCCGCTTGCTATCACAAATGCGAACATCAGCCATGACTTGAGCGATATGTTAATTGTGAAGTATCTACGAGTTTCAATGGCGCGATAAATCAGAAGAATGCTAAATGAGATAATTGAGCTTGCAATAATTCCGAATGTGCCGAAAAATTTGATGAGAACAAAATTGCCTATTAAGTTCACCCCGCCCGCTATCATAATGCTTGGCATGGAGCGTGCCGTATTGTGCGAACATTGGTAGCCGAGTTCGAAAAACGTGTTTATGCAATAAATCATTGATGAAAATACCAGTGGATATAGGTATATGATATTGTCTGAGTAGTTGCTATCAACAATCCACGGATAGAAAATCTTCAGTACGAAACAAAATACCATTACCAAAAAACACATCCCATAGACAAAGGTGTTAAAAATGGAAGAGAAAAACTTATTCCGGTCGGGAGAATGATATTGTTGGAGTGCGTTTTCCTGCCATGCTTTGTAGAAAATCGTTGACAAAATCATAAGAATGGAGGCAAATTTCACGACAACAGCATACTTGCCGTTTTCTTCAAGACCTATATAGTTGCTAATAAACACCTTGTTGCTGCTATTTATAACCCACCAGCAGAGTCCGTTTATCATAAGAGGAAAACTGTACTTCAGTAGCTTGCTGCTTGTAGCGGAGCTGATGCTTTTGATTGAAAGATAGGTTTTCAGCACTCCGAGTTTGAGCTCTATTATTGACAACGATAAGATGCGTGCCAAGATATGCGCAATAAAAATGCCCATAATACCCATTTTGAGCCATACCACAAATATCAGCACGAGGGCAAAGAGCAAAAAAGACGTAAGTATGCCTGCTATGGCAAAGTATTTGTTGAGACCTATGCCGCGATAAATATTTGTTTGTATTTCATATAGTCCCATCAGTATTAACAATATCACCATCACCCATAAATAAGGGATGGTAAAAAATAATGACAAGACGTATGCTATGCCACACAGAATAAGGTAGTTACGAAACAAAATCGAATAAACGGAAGATATAAAATTCTTTTTTTCCGATTCGTCTTTTGCATCAATTAAAAATCGGAATATACCATCGTTCATTTGCACACAAACCACACCCATTAAAACGAGAGTGATTGACAAACTGATATCGTAATAGCCGTATTCCTCCGCAGCAATAAAAAAGGTATATAAAGGGACAAGCATGAAAGTAATAAGTTTACTTCCAAGGGTGCCTATAGCATACACAAGTATGTCTGTGATAAATTTTTTTGCTCTGCTACTATTGCCTTCGCTCGCGCATTTCATATTTTTTTATAAATTTTTCTTCGGGCATGGATAGAAGAAATTTTTTCTTTTCGTCCCATGACATATTTCTGGTGTCTGTATTGAAAGGAAGATTTTTGTTTATGTAATCATCAACAGTGCAGATTACTCTTGCCGGGTTTCCTGCCACTACAGTATGGTCAGGAACAGATTTTGTCACAATGGAGCCTGCGGCAACAAGTGCCCCTTCACCTATTGTCACACCCGGCATAATATGGCTTCCGCTACCTATATAAGCTCCGTTTTTTATTATTATTTTCCCAAAAGTGTCAAATTTTGGGTATTTTTTCCATGCTACTCTTGCCCCTCCATGTGTATGCAAATACACACCTTCCGTTATAGCTACATCGTCGCCTATTTCAATAAGGTATGGCTCTGTGGAAAAATGTTTTGTAAAAATGGCACAATTTTTTCCCATTTTTACTCCTAAAAACTTTACATATATCTTGGATGTTGCAAAAGCTCTCATAAATAGCTCTGCATAGCGTCTAAGAAATGGAGGTATATTTTCGTTGGTCATATTTCTTTTTATTGTTTTTCTAATCAGCTTGTCATATTCACAAAAATTCAGCCGGTAATACACACAAAATCACCGAGCAACATTCTGTGCTTCGGTTTTCTATATGCAATGCAAAGGTACATTAATTGTTTGTTATTAACAATTAATTTGGCTCTTCATTTGAATTATGCTTCGGCTCTTTTATTGAAAAAAATACCCGATTCGGTTGAAAATCGGGTAATGAGTTTGATGTCTATTAAAATAAGAGCCGTAGGTTATTGATGGCTCACATACCATTCATAAAGGGTGGCAATACCGTCTTCGAGCTCCATCTTATGTCGCCAACCCAACGAGTGGAGCTTGCTCACATCCGTTAGCTTGCGCATTGTGCCGTCGGGCTTGGTGGCATCCCAAAGGATTTCTCCCTTGTAGCCCACGGCGGTCTTTACCATATCAGCCACTTGGGCTATCGTCACTTCACGTCCGCTACCGATGTTGATGTGGCAGTTGCGTACTTCCTTGTCAGAGCCTCGCAGTCGGTCGAAGTCGATATTCTCCATCACAAACACAGAGGCATCTGCCATATCCTCGCTCCAAAGAAATTCGCGGATTGGCTTGCCGGAGCCCCATAGCTTCAGGGTGTTGGTAGTGATGCCGTAGGTGGAGAGTGTGGCATCAATAACCTCATCGCTTGCGGTGGCATTGACATCACCGACAGGTCGTGCCGCCAAGTCTTTGCGTATGGCTTCGCGCTTGCCCTCCATCAGTAGGCGCGCAAGGTGCATTTTGCGTATCATTGCCGGCAGTACATGGCTGCTCACAAGGTCGAAGTTGTCGTTTGGTCCGTAGAGGTTGGTGGGCATCACAGCGATGTAGTTGGTGCCGTATTGAAGATTAAAGCTTTCGCACATCTTCAAGCCGGCAATTTTTGCGATAGCATATGGCTCATTGGTCCATTCCAAAGGAGAGGTGAGGAGGGCATTTTCCGGGATCGGTTGCGGTGCTTCGCGAGGGTAGATGCAAGTGCTCCCGAGAAATAACAACTTTTTTACGCCATGGCGGAAACTCTCTCCGATTACATTTTGCTGTATCTGGAGATTGCGGTAGATGAAGTCGGCGCGATAAATGCTGTTTGCCATAATGCCACCTACAAAGGCGGCGGCAAGCACCACATATTCCGGTCGCTCCTCGTCGAAGAAGCGTTTCACTGCCGATGCATCCATCAGGTCAAGCTGATTGTGAGTGCGTCCCACGAGGTTGGTGTAGCCTTTCTCGGTGAGATTTTTCCAAATAGCAGAGCCTACAAGCCCGCGATGCCCTGCCACATAGATTTTTGATGTTTTTTCCATCGTTTTTATTTATCATATTAGGCGGTCGCTATCGTGGCGGTGATTTTTAATCATTGCCATATCGTGGTCCACCATAATGTTTACCAGTTGTTCAAATGTCGTTTTGCGAGGATTCCAACCCAACACTGTGCGTGCTTTGGTGGGGTCACCGAGCAGCTGCTCCACTTCACAAGGACGGAAATACTTGGGGTCTACTTCCACGAGCACACGTCCGGTAGCTATGTCGATGCCTTTTTCATCTACCCCTTCGCCTTCCCATCGTAGGGTGATGCCGGCTCTGCGAAAAGCCAGGTCGGTGAAGTCGCGCACCGAATGGTCGTCGCCGGTAGCAATGACAAAGTCGTCGGGTCGGTCTTGTTGGAGCATCAGCCACATACATTCCACATAGTCGCGAGCATACCCCCAGTCGCGACGTGCGTTGAGGTTGCCCAAATAGAGTTTATCTTGCAGTCCGGCAGCAATGCGAGCCACGGCAAGCGTGATTTTTCGGGTGACAAACGTCTCTCCGCGACGTTCGCTCTCATGGTTGAACAGGATGCCGTTGACAGCATACATCCCATAACTCTCGCGATAGTTTTTGGTTATCCAGAAGCCATAGAGTTTGGCACAGCCGTAAGGGCTGCGGGGATAGAACGGTGTGGTTTCGCGTTGAGGTATCTCTTGAACCTTGCCGAACAGCTCCGATGTGCTCGCTTGATAGATGCGGGTTTTGCCGCCCAAGCCGAGCATACGCACTGCCTCAAGCAGGCGGAGAGTGCCCACAGCGTCGGTGTCGGCAGTGTATTCGGGCACTTCAAACGACACCTTTACATGACTTTGTGCTGCAAGGTTGTAGATTTCATCTGGCTGAAGTTCTTGAATGATGCGTATAAGCGACGAAGAGTCGGTCATATCCCCATAATGAAGGTTGATGAGGCGACGGCGCTTCATATCGCGCACCCATTCGTCAAAATATAAATGTTCTATACGCCCGGTGTTAAACGACGAGCTACGTCGAATAATGCCGTGTACTTCATAACCCTTATCTAATAAAAACTCGGCAAGAAACGAGCCGTCTTGACCCGTGATGCCTGTGATTAATGCAATTTTTTGCTTCTCACCCATTTCTCAATTTTTTTTACAAAGATAGTGTAAGTTGACTGCAATAAAAAGTAAATATCTTTGTTTTTAAATTTTTATTGCTTAAACACACTCTTCTTCTGCCGTGTTGCAATTTCTGCGACACATTTGTTATATTTGCATAGTGAATATGTTCTATATTTATTGTCTATGTAAATAATTATTTCTGAAATGAAATTATTAGCAAATTTTTGCCTATTGAAACAAGAAAATTTTTTAATAAGCCTTCAAATAAATTGGCAATAATTATGAGCAATCAAGAAGCAAAACAGTTTGGAGTGTCGCTGATTATTTCTACTTATAATCGGCCTGACGCATTGAGTGTGTGTCTCGACAGTGTGTTTAAACAGAAAGTGTTGCCTGATGAAATAATTGTGGGCGATGATGGTTCGCGCAGCGACACTCGAAAGTTGATTGAGCGGATGCAACAGCTGTCGCCTGTGCCCTTGATTCATGTGTGGCACGAGGATAAAGGGTTCCGATTGGCAATGATGCGCAATAAGGCGGTAGCGAAGGCTTCCGGTCAATATATCATTCAGATTGATGGCGATGTGATGCTGCATCCTTTGTTTGTAGCCGACCACATTCGACTCTCTCGCCCGGGATATTATCTGAAAGGTGGTAGGTGTAATATCGAAAGACAGCTCACCGAGAAGATTTGCCGCGAAGCGAAGAGTCGCCGCATATATCCTTGGACAAAAGGTATCTCAAGGGCGGAAAACTCTATTCATTCTTCCGTGCTTTCTGGCATTTTTGCGCCACGCTATCGGCGTAATAAGGAGATGGCTTTGGGGTGTAATATGTCGTTTTGGAAAGACGATTTCTTGAAAGTGAACGGCTATGATGAAAACTTTGAGGGCTGGGGACGTGAGGATAGTGACTTGTTTTCCCGTATTCGTGCTTTAGGGGTCATGAAGCGACATATGAAATTCGCAGGGATTGCATTTCATCTATGGCATGAGGATAAGTTTATGGATAATTTTGAGCAAAACGATATTTATTGGAAACAGCGTCAAACCAACTGCATCGTATATTGCGAAAAAGGTGTGGATAAATATCTGTAATAAGACTGTTGAGGTGTTTTAATCGGCTGTAATCACCGATTACAATCTTGTATAAGTAAAGTGATTTGACGAAGAAGTTTTTAAATCCGGAAAACTAACGCAAACAGATAATCATAAATAATTAAAATACGGCTGCGACTTCATTAGTCGCAGCCGTATTATCAACACGTCTTCAGAAAATTTGGGGAAGAGCATCTGCTCTATCATCTTGCCTATATGGATATCGGTTATGCGTTTGACATTAGTCTTTGGAGTAGTGTGGAAATTCATACAGCGAAAGATTTGGCGCAAACTATCATTCTCTGTATCAGTAGCTTTGGGGCCTCAAGACAAAGAAGGCGTAGACCGCTTATCTTTGTCCTGAGGCCCTGAGACTGCCTTAAAAAATAGATAAGTCCGTCTACGCCAAATCGACGCAGACGTTTACACGACTTATTCGCTTTTTTTAATTCACTTGAAAATTTCTCAGGTTTTCAGGACATACGAATAAATAGTAAACGCTGTTATTTTGTTATCGGTTTATTTTTATATATGTTTATTTGTTTATATCACAAATATAATTCTTTTTATTGAAATATCAAAAGCCGTGTTTTGTATGATAAAAACAAGAGGTTGCAACAGCAATTGCAACCCCTTATATGTATGAGAATAATCTGATGATTAATCTTCAAATTCTACGAGAGGAGCATCAGTGCCCACCACATCGTCTACTTGTACGAATACACGCTTCACTACGGCATCGCGTTCAGCTTCGAGTTCGTTTTCCATCTTCATAGCCTCATAAACCACGAGGAGGTCGCCTTTCTTCACTTTGTCACCTTTCTTGACGTTAACGACGATTACTCTACCACCCATCGGTGCGCGTTCACACTGACCGGTGATTGGAGCGGCGAGCTCTTCCATACGAGCCTTTTCTTCGGGAGTGGGCTCCGGGATAGATGCTACATATTCCTCTTCACGACGCTTTTTGAGAAATCCGTTAGCCACCGTGGGAAGGAGTTGTAGAAGCAAGTATTCTTGATTATTGACGGCGAGTTTGCTGTCGCCACATTCTTTAAGTACCGGATTTGCAGGTTCTTTATATGTCGACACATCATAGGGATGCTCGTTAGCATCGCCGGTGATTTGTTCGCGGAATTCCGGAGAGATAGCCACCGGAGTGTGTCCATATTCACCCTTGATAAGTGAAATAAACTGATTGCTCTTGGTGGTGTAGTCGGCGTTGCCTTTCTTGCGGTCGATGGCGAGACTCACAGCCTGGCTACCTACAATCTGGCTGGTTGGAGTAACCAATGGCACCAAGCCGGCATCGCGACGCACCTTCGGGATGAGGCGCATGGCATCGTCGAGCACATCTTCGGCATTGAGTGATTTTAATTGAGCCACCATATTTGAATACATACCGCCCGGCACTTCAGCCTCTTTTACCAACAGGTTGGGTTTCGGGAAGTTGAAGTATTGTTCAATAGCGTGGCAGTTGTCGAGAAGTGTAGCTTCGTCGTCGGCTTTTGCCGCTGCCACGGCATTGTCGAAGAGGGCTTCAACGTCTTCTGGTAGCTTGTCTTTCAATGGGTCAAAGTCTTTCGGGAAGTCGCCTTTGTGAAGGTCGAATGCGGCAAGGTCGGTGCGCACTGTCTTGAGTTGCTCGCGGATTTTTCCCACCACTTCCATATTCACTTCTACCTTGATATCCATACGTTTTGCAAACAGATATATAAGCTCGATTGCGGGAGCTGCCGAGCCACCGCCAAAATACCAAATGTTGGTGTCTACGATATCCACTCCATGGAGCATTGCCATTACCACCGATGCCAAGCCGTAGCCGGGAGTACAGTGGGTGTGGAAGTCGACAGGTACCTTAACAGCTGCCTTGAGTTTGGAAATCAATGATGCGGCACGCAACGGGTTTACCAAGCCTGCCATATCTTTGAGAGTGATTATTTTTGCACCATAGGCTTCCATACCTTTGGCTTTTTCTACAAAATAGTCGTCGGTGAAAATCAGTTCGGGAGCTACAGGCTTTTTGCCAAACAGACGCTTAAAGAAGCATTTTTCCGGTTCCGGCTCTTCATTCTTCGGGTCAACAGTGTAGCAGACAGCACCGTCGGGGATGCCTCCCATATCGTTAATGAGCTTGATAGACTCTTTGACATTGTCGAGGTCGTTGAGCGCATCGAAGATACGCATAATGCCAAGTCCGTTTTTGATGGCTTCTTTATAAAATCCTTCAAGCACGCTCGTGGGATAGGGTACGTAACCGAAGAGGTTGCGACCGCGTGAAAGAGCAGTGAGTTTTGAAACACCGCCAATTGCGTCACTGATAGTTTTTAGGCGTACCCATGGGTCTTCGCCAAGATAGCGCATAACCGAGTCGGGTACTGCGCCGCCCCACACTTCCATAGCGTAGAAACCGGCTTCTTTGTAGAGAGGGAGCAGTTTGTCGATGCTCTCTTGTTTCATACGAGTAGCAAACAAGGACTGTTGTCCATCGCGGAGGGTTAAATCCCTAACTTTTAAACTACGACTCATAATGATTTTTTTATTAAGAATTAATAATGTTCTTATCTAATAAAAATTTCACAATTAGAGAAATTTTTCTGCAAATGTAGGTAAAAATTCTTATAGATCGGTAAAAATACCGATTCTTTTTATCATTTGGATAAAAGAATTTGTTTACTCGAATGCATTTTCGACGGCTTCCACGGGCTGTTCTTCAACAACATCGCCGACGATATCTTCCTTATAGCAAGGCTCAAATCCTTCCGGAGGCTCGGGAAATTTATCGTTTTGCGAATACGGCAGAGTTTTGTCGGCATACACCTTCTTTATAAACAATCCGTAGATGGGCAATGCCATTGAAGCGCCTTGACCTTGCGCCATGCTGTTGAAGTGGATGTATCTCTCTTCGCCACCAACCCATGCTCCCGACACGAGTTTGGGAGTGAATGCCATAAACCAACCGTCGGAGTTGTAGTTGGTTGTACCGGTCTTTCCGCCCATCGGTGCGGTAATATTATAAGGAGGGCGTCGCAAGCGGTTACCCGTACCGGCATTGATTACGTTTTGGAGAATATTCACCATTTTGAAATAAGCACTTTCGCTAAGCACCTCCGTGTATTGCGGTGAAAATTCCGAAATTACGTTGCCGTTGTTGTCGCAAATCTTGGTCACATAGATAGGGTCGACGCGAAGTCCTTTATTGGCAAAAGCGGTATAGGCTGTAACCATCTCTCTCACCGACACGTCGCATGGACCCAAACAGAGCGACATCACTGCATCGAGATGGTTGGTGATGCCGAAGGTGTGCATTGTGCGCACCAATGCCGCCGGCGACAGCTCACTCATCAATCGAGCTGATATCCAGTTGTTGGAGTTGGTGAGAGCCCAATAAAGGTCTACCATCTCGCCCACGCGAGCGTGTCCGGCATTACGAGGCTCCCATACTTGCCCGGTCGGCAAGGTGATAGAGGGTTGAGCATTGAGAAATTGGTCGCAAGGGGTGTATCCTTCTTCAAAAGCATAGGCATAAAGGAACGGCTTCACTGTTGAACCGATTTGTCGGCGTCCTTGCCCTGCCATATCATATTGGAAAAACTCAAAGTTTGGTCCGCCCACATAAGCTTTGATGAGTCCGGTTTGCGGGTCCATCGACATAAATCCGGCACGGAGGTATGACTTTTGATAAAGGATAGAGTCGCGAGGAGTCATAGTGGTGTCGATAGCTCCTTGATAAGAGAACACCCGCATATCCGTTTTCTTGTCAAAAGCCGCATAAATTTCACTTTCGCTGCATCCTCCTTCTTTCATAGCTCTCCAACGCTCGCTTTGGCGAATAGCGCGGTCTATGAGCTGTTTGACGGATACATTCCCCAATTCGGCACTGTTGGTGGTGTATGGACCTTTGCCCTTCTTTTCGCGGTCAAACTGTGGCTGAAGCGTGCCCATAAGGTGCTCCTTTACAGCTGCTTCTGCGTAGCGTTGCATGCGCGAATCGATGGATGTGTAGATAAGTAATCCATCGGTGTAGATGTTATATTTTGACCCATCGCTTTTGGGATTTTTCTCCACCCAACCATAGAGGGGGTTGGTTTCCCACTGTATGGAGTCGTCGACATATCGCTGTTTGTCCCACGATGGATAATCGTTGTAGTTGGGTTTTTTTGCTTGCATCATCAAGCGAATGGCTTCACGGAAATAAGGAGCAATACCGTCTTTATGGTCCACCCGGTGGAACTTGATGTCTAAGGGTAATACCGACAGAGAGTCATATTCCTCTTGAGAAATCATTTCGGCTTTCAACATCTGCGACAACACCACGTTGCGACGTTGCAACGTGCGGTCGGGGTGACGAATGGGATTGTAGAGCGACGGATTTTTAACCATCCCGACAAGCATTGCCGCTTGCTCGATTTTCAGAGAGTCGGGGGTAGCTCCAAAATACACATAGGCGGCGGTTTTGATGCCAACGGCATTGTTGAGGAAATCAAACTGATTGAGATACATCTTTATGATTTCCTCCTTTGTGTAGTAGCGTTCAAGCTTTACGGCAATAGCCCATTCTACCGGCTTTTTCATAGCGCGGTCGAATAAGCCGTTGCTCTCCGGAGAATATAGCTGTTTGGCAAGCTGCTGAGTGATGGTGCTGCCACCACCGGCATTTTTTTGTCGTAAAAGCATAGTCTTTACCAGTACGCGTGAGAGAGCTTGGAGGTCGATGCCCGAATGTTCAAGAAATCGCTCGTCTTCAGTGGCTATCAAGGCATTTATCACGTTGGGCGAAATCTCATCGTAGTCGGCATATACGCGATTATTCTTGTTTTGATAGTAGCGACCCATCTCTTCGCCATCGGCAGAAAAAATGCGAGTGGCATAGCGGTCGACGGGATTCATAAGATCTTCTACAGGGGGCATATAACCGATGTAGGCTTTATAAATAAGCCATCCTAACAGCATCACAACTATTATGCCTAATGTGTTGATAATCCAAAGGGCGGTGACCACACCGTTCACCAACTTTTGTTTTTGTGGATTATTTACTCGCTTTGTTCGCATCTATGTTGAAAATTTGTTTTGTTGTTCGTAATTGCTTTGCAAAAATAGTAATTATTCTATTATAATGAGGTGTATTCGTTGGTTTTGTGAGGATTTTCCATTAATTTTGCACTTATGGAAGCAAACGAAAAACTCTTGATAGAGGAAAAAATAGTGAAAATGCTCAAGACTGTATACGACCCGGAGATTCCCGTAAACGTCTACGACCTTGGGCTGATTTATGCTATCGACCTTAGTGATGATGGCGCTCTTCGTGTGGATATGACGCTCACCGCCCCCAATTGCCCTGCCGCCGATTTTATTGTTGAAGATGTGCGCATAAAGCTTGAGAGCGTGGAAGGGGTGAAAAGCGTAGATGTGAATATTGTGTTTGAGCCTGAATGGAATCAAGATATGATGTCGGAAGAGGCTAAACTCGAATTAGGATTCTTATAAGATTATGTCACGAGCCAACACATATTTCTTATCTGATTTTCATCTCGGTGCACGTTATTTTGAGGAGCCGAGAGAAACGGAAAGGCGTGTGGTGGATTTTCTCGACTCTATTAAAGGTGATGCCAAGGAGGTGTATCTCTTGGGTGATATCCTCGATTATTGGTTTGAATATCGTTATGTCGTGCCCAGAGGGTTTACGCGTTTTTTTGGAAAAATCGCTGAGCTCACCGATTTGGGCGTGAAAGTATATTGGTTTATCGGCAACCATGATATTTGGATTTTCGATTATCTGCCCAACGAACTCGGAGTGGAAGTGATTGATGGAGAAGTAACCAAAGAGATTGATGGGAAGGTATTTTTTCTCGCTCATGGAGATGGAGTGGGTAAACAGCCTCGTTCTTTTAGAATGTTGCGCTCTCTTTTCCGTAATCGTTTCTGTCAAAAGTTGTATTCAGCCATCCATCCTCGTTGGACCATCCCGTTTGCTTTGTCGTGGAGTAATAGTAGCCGAAAAGGCGATGATGAATATCCGGAATACAAAGGTGAGGAAAATGAGTTTTTGGAGATTTTTGCCAACGATTATTTGAAATCTCATAAGGTGGATTATTTCGTGTTCGGGCATCGCCATATTATGCTCGATAAGAAATTGCAAGGAGGGGCAACACTCGTGGTGCTCGGCGATTGGTTGCACTACTGCTCTTATGCCGTGTGGGATGGTAATAATCTTGCTCTAAAATCGTTTCAAAGTGTACAAAATTCTATTAAATAGGTTATAATTAACATTATTTAAACAATGCGCACTTTTGCTATTCTCGTTGCTATTTTAAAGAATTTCAGGGTTTTACATTATTTTTGTGAGAAATGATGTAAAAAAACACTGCTGAACAACATAAAAATTTGTTTGCAACGGTCGAAATAAAATATGACATTTGCATCACAAACCTAAAACAATCTTTTTTACCTTAAAAAATTATACCTATTGGAAACTTATAAGAAAGGAGCTTTGAGAGAAAGTTCCTTTTTTTATTTTTGGAAATTAGAAATAGATTTCCTTATTTTGTGATAAAATCATACTTGCGACGATGAAAAGATATGCAATAATAGTGGCGGGAGGTGTCGGCTCGCGTTTCGGCACCACACTGCCAAAGCAGTTTGTCGCTCTTGGCGGCAAGCCTATGCTTATGCGCACCATCGATGCGTTTTATCGCTACGACGCTTTAATGGAGATTATTGTTGCGCTACCTTCGGAATATGTGAGTCTGTGGCTCGACTTGTGCACAACTCATAAGTTTGTCACTCCCCATCGTGTGGCTGAAGGTGGCACTACTCGTTTTGAGTCGGTGAGAAATGCTTTGTTTTCGATTCCTGATGCCAAAGGGTTGGTAGCGGTCCACGATGGTGCTCGTCCTTTGGTGACTCAAAAGGTGATTGCCACAGCTTTTGAGACGGCGGCGCGCACAGGCTCGGCTATCCCAACCATTCCGGTGACCGACAGCATCCGTCAGCTCGACCGCAATGGCAGTCATGCAGTAAGCCGCGAGCAACTTGTGGCGGTGCAGACACCCCAAACATTCGACTTGCAATTGCTTAAAGATGCTTATACCACTCCATTCAGTCCTTTGTTTACTGATGATGCCTCTGTGGTGGAGTATCGCGGTAATGAAGTGTCGTTATTTCCGGGTGATGTCAACAATATTAAAATTACTCATCCCATAGACTTAAAAACGGCAGAGTGGTTGCTCGCTAATGATGATGAGGCGACTGACTGATATCGATATCAAATATCTCAAAGGCGTGGGACCAAAACGAGCCGATACGCTGGGTAAAGAGTTGGATATTCACACCTACTACGACTTGCTTCATTATTTCCCTTCTCGCTACGATGACCGTTCGAAGGTAGTGAAAATTAAAGATGTAGCGTCGGATAATAGTGCTATACAGGTGAGAGGCCGCTTCATTGTTATCAATACGGTTGGAGAGGGAGCAAGGCGAAGAGTGCAAGGATTGTTTAGTGATGGAACAGGAACACTCGATGTGGTATGGTTTAATCGTTTGAAATATGTGCAAGACACATATCGTGTGGGTGTCGACTATCTATTGTTTGGGAAAATGTCGATTTTCAATGGGCGCATAAGCCTTGTGCATCCCGAGATAGACCCCGGGGATACGATTGTTGATAACCAAGGACTGCAGGCGCAGTATTCAATTCCCGAAAAACTAAAAACTCGCGGTTTTACTCAGCGCTCGTTGCGCCAGCTCATTTCCACATTGCTCGCATCAATGCCTGCGGTAGAAGAAACCTTGCCGCCGGAGCTGCTTCGGCATTATGGATTGATGCCGCTTCGCGAAGCCCTTGAGTGTGTGCATTTCCCGAAAACCCGTGAGCAAGCCGATAGGGCGCGAGCCAGATTTAAGTTTGAAGAACTTTTCCTAATACAATTAAACATCCTTAGTTACAGTCGTAACCGTAAAGCGAATATCGCAGGATATACCTTTCCGCGCATAGGCACATTTTTCAATCGATTCTACTCCGATGTGTTGCCATTTTCTCTCACCGAAGCTCAAAAGAAGGTGATGCGCGAGATACGAGCCGACTTGGGTAGCGGTAGGCAAATGAATCGTTTGCTGCAAGGAGATGTGGGTAGCGGTAAGACCATCGTGGCGTTGATGACATCGCTGATTGCTGTCGACAATGGCTATCAAGCGTGTATCATGGCTCCCACCGAAATCCTTGCTTGTCAGCATTATGAGTCGCTGTCGGCGATGGCAGGAAAAATAGGAGTGAGGGTGGAATTGCTCACCGGCTCCACAACAAAGAAAAAACGTGATGAGCTACATGCCTCATTGCTTGACGGCACGATACATATATTGGTGGGCACACATGCCGTAATAGAGGATTGTGTGGAGTTTCGTCGCCTCGGACTGGTGGTGATTGACGAGCAGCATCGCTTTGGAGTGGCTCAAAGGGCTAAGTTGTGGAATAAGAGCACTTCGGCACCTCATGTACTTGTGATGACAGCCACTCCGATACCTCGTACCCTTGCAATGACCGTCTATGGCGATTTGGATGTTTCGGTTATCGATGCGTTACCTCCCGGACGAAAGCCAATTATGACCATGCTTCAGTATGAAAACCGTCGTCGCGAGGTGAATAGCTTGATTCTCGGTCAGCTCAAAGCCGGACGTCAAGTGTATATCGTGTATCCTTTGATTCAAGAAAATGAAAAGTTGGAGCTGAAGGACTTGTTGCAAGGGCTTGATGCCACCCGTTTGGCATTCCCGGGATATGAAGTGGGAATGGTGCACGGAAAGATGCGTCCGGCGGAAAAAGACGAACAGATGCAAATGTTTGTGTCGGGAAAGACTCGAATACTTGTCGCCACAACCGTGATTGAGGTTGGTGTCAATGTACCTAACGCTTCAGTGATGGTGATTGAGAATGCCGAACGATTTGGATTGTCGCAACTTCATCAGTTGAGAGGTCGTGTGGGACGTGGTGCCGACCAGTCATATTGCATTCTCATGACCAAGCCTAATATCGCTGCCGACACTCGCAAACGGTTGGAGATAATGGTGGAAACAACCGACGGCTTTGTTATTGCAGATGCCGATATGAAACTCAGAGGTCCTGGTGACATTGAGGGTACGATGCAAAGCGGTATCGCTTTTAATCTTCGCATTGCCAATCTCGCCTCCGATAGCGATGTGCTTGCCGTGGCGCGTCAGGCAGCAACCATGATTCTCGATAGCGACCCTCTTCTTGAAAGACATTATTCGCTTCGTGAGCAGCTTCGCATACACTTCAATAAAACAGCCGGTTGGAGCAGAATCAGTTAGGTCGTTTTTTTGAATGAAAAAATGCCAAAATCGTCTGTAAAATCAAAAATAATGTGAAATTGTTGTTTTTCGTTACGCCTTATCCTTTTGTCTTAAAGAAAAAAATCTTACCTTTGGGAAGTCTTTAAAATCTTGCCTGACATGGAAAAAACTTTAGTAATATTAAAACCAAGTGCAATCTTGCGTGGCTTTGCCGGTGAGGTTATTCGTAGATTTGAACAAAAAGGATTGATGATTATCGGCATGAAGATGATGACTCTCTCCGATGAAATTCTTGCTGAACATTACTCTCACTTGGTGGATAAACCGTTTTTTCCATTGCTTCGTCGCTCAATGCAGCTATCACCGGTAGTTGTGATGTGTGTGAAGGGCTTGGAGGCTGTTGAGGTTGTGAGAAAAATGACCGGCGCAACGAAAGGTCGTAAAGCCGATATCGGCACCATTCGCGGCGACCTCTGTATGAGCGGTCAGCACAACATCGTGCATGCTTCGGATAGCGTGGAAAACGCTGAAATCGAGATTCGCCGTTTCTTTAAGCCGGAAGAGATTTTTGACTACAAGTCGCCGCTGACGTTTATGCTTTATGCCGACGACGAAATTTAACAGCTAACGAAACCATAACCACTAAGACTCAAACCATCGTGATGACCCGTATTACTCTAAATAAATTCCTTTTAGTAGGGGCGCTTATAGCCGCCTCCTCATTCGGCGTCAGCGCCCAAAAACTCCGCTCTGTTTCGGCTCATGCAAATATGCATAGCGACCTCATTGCTTCGCAACGCGACATCAATGAGCAGATTCGTGTGGAAGAAACTCAGGAATTTATGGATGAGCTCCTGAAAGAAGAACAAGAACCGGAAATCGACATCTACACCGAAGGGTGGAACAGCGAACTTGTCAATCCTTATGGCGGTATGGCTGTGCCTGATGGCGTGACTATTGATGTGTCAAACTTCGCTATGCCGGTTCCGGGGTATCTTACCTCTCCCTATGGCTATCGTCCTCGTTTCGGTCGTCAGCATAAGGGTGTCGACTTGAAGTTGTGTACGGGTGACACTGTGCGTGCTGCATTCGACGGTAAGGTGCGTCTCACTCGCTACGAGCGTCGCGGTTATGGGTATTATGTGATTATTCGCCACTCTAACGGATTGGAAACAGTGTACGGTCACCTATCCCGTTTCCTTGTGAAGCCTGACCAGGAAGTTCGTGCCGGTGACCCGGTTGCTCTCGGAGGAAGCACCGGACGAAGCACCGGTCCTCACTTGCATTTCGAGACACGTTATATGGGTTATGCTATCAATCCGCAGGCTATCTTCGATTTCAATGCACAAACCGTTCATACTGACTCTTACACCTTCAACAAGAGCAGCTACACTAAAGCTCGCTCTTATAACAATGGTAAAGTCGACTATGTAGCAAGCAACGACCGTAACAACAACTATGGTAGTGGAGGTAGCGTGAAGACTTATCGTGTGAAAAAAGGCGACACCCTCAGCAAAATAGCTTCGCGTAACGGTACCACTATCGACAAGCTATGTCGCCTAAACGGTATTAAGAAAACAACTAAGTTAAAACCGGGAAAGGTGCTTAGAGTGAAATAATACTTTTTGATTTTTTGATTAAACACATTGTCTCCGATGGATGGTGTGTTTTTTTATTTTTATAATTCTGTTATTATTTATTGTTGCAAATGTGGCGCAAGCCTTCCGGAAGGTGCAAAGTTTTGCCATCTGTGTGGCTTTGAATTACCTATCGTTTGCGCTGTTGGGATAACGCCCGTGAATAGCATTGAAGACGTCGAAGATAAATCACCATTAGAAGTAGATTGTTAAGACAGTGATAAATCTTCTATGATATTGATGATATGGATTGTTTCGTTTGTTGCATCCGAGTTATTAAGATGGGTCCATAATTTTCTACCTTTGGATTATTCTATCAGATGCGGAGTATTAACGGGGTTAAATATTATTAGGTATTTGTTATTTTTTTTTGCCGGTATTAGCAATTAGTAATAAAACTCTTAAGATTGTGGCTCTTGTATCGGTAATAATTTTTGATGTTTTCTTATTAGAGATGTTTCTTCGATATGCCTATGAGTTTATCTACTTCAACTAAATTTTGTTTTTGCCAATTTTCGCAATTAAAAAGAAATCGTTAAAAATAGTAGCATTTATATTAGGTGGGTTTTATGTTACCCTCCTTTTTATTATTGGGTGGTGTTTATATTATTTTGGTTATTATTATTGATTTTGGATATAGATATTAATGTGTTTTTGATAAAAATCATTGTATTTTTGCCGGCTTAGTTGTGGGAATATATTTTTCACTCTATATCGGCTTGTATATAGATACAAAAATACTTAATATTTTGAAAATTGCAGTGTTAGATCTTTGCTTTTTATAAATATTTTTTTACTTTTGCAAAAATCATTATAAGACTTTTCGCCTTAAAAATTTTTGAATTATGAAAATCATTGCCGATAGTAGCGCCTCTCGCACTGAATGGACCTTGGTTGATGGCATGACAGTTGTGGAGCATGCCTTTACTAAAGGATTAAATCCCTTCTTCAATACTCGCCGCGATATTAGTCACACTATTCGTTTGGAATTGCCCGATGCATTTTTCAAGCGTCGGTGGGATCACATTCATTTTTATGGTGCCGGTTGTTCGAGCAGTGACAAAAAGAAAATTGTAGAGGCTTCTTTAGTGGCTCAATTTAAGACACCCGTTACTGTCGAGAGCGACCTACTTGGAGCAGCACGAGGATTGCTTCTTAATGAACCGGGTATAGCTTGTATTCTTGGTAGTGGTTCCAACTCGTGCTATTACGATGGAAACTCGATAGTCAAAAATGTCCTTTCATTGGGCTATATCCTCGGTGACGAAGGCAGTGCAGCTTATGTGGGAAAACTTTTTATTTCCGATTGCTTGAAAAATATTGCGCCACAGCGTCTTGTGAAGCAGTTTTTTGAATATGTTCATCTTACTCCGGAAGAGGTGATGTCGTCAATCTATGATAATGCTCTCCCAAGCAATGTGATGAGCGTCTATTCAAGATTCTTGATGGATAAGCTCGACCAAGACTACGTCTATAATCTCGTCTATACCAGCATCAAAGCTTTTTTCGAAAGGAATGTGTTGCAATATGACTATCAGGGCAAAAACATTTCTTTTGTAGGCTCTAATGCATGCGCTTATAGTGGGGTGCTTATTGAGGTGGCTAATGAATATGGCATTAGAATTAAGAAAATCATTCCAAGTTCGATGAGTGGCCTCGTGAAATATCACTCTGATAGAGAGCTTGTGTTGTAACATTTTTTTTGCTTCTGATTATCCATTACTATGGTATTTTTTAAGCAGATAAACTGCTTGTTATTTTTGTGGAAAGTGTGCTTTTTCTAAATTTATGTTTTGAAATATTAAATAATCTTGCTGTGCTGTTTTTTGTTGCTTTTTTAATTTTTTATTAGATTTCTTTGTCGTAAATTTGCATAAATAGAGGCGCAATATGCCCTGGGTACAAATTTAACAGACATGAACCGTGAATAAAAATTTGATTTTAACAGTTGCCTTGTTAACTATTTCGATGATTGTTAAAGCAGAGGCAAGGCTAATGGATGCTTCGATGAAAAGCAACATTGAGGCTGTTATGAACGAATTGTTACCTTCGAATCTCGTGATAGGTACTGTTTCAGTAGACTCGGCATGGGTCGATGATTCGAAAAAAGAAATCCGTTTGCGCGTGAGTGAGCCTGTGGCTTACGTTCCTGACCTTGCAGGCTATACCACCTCTCTCAAATCCAAGATTTCTTTACTCACATCCAAACCTTATAAGGTTCGTATTTCGGTAGGCGATGTTGAAATAGAGCGTTTATATTCTCCCTCCACTTATCGCTATGTGGCAAAAAAGGAAAAACACCCGTTTGTCTATTCGCTTGACCCCTTATGCCATCCCAAAAAAGGACTTGATGGCAGGATAATCACCCTTTGGCAGAGTCATGGCTACTATTTCGAGCCGAAGTTGAATCGTTGGGAATGGCAACGCGCTCGCATCTTTGAAACTGTTGAAGACCTGTTTACTCAAAGTTTTGTAATGCCTTTTTTGATGCCGATGTTGGAGAATGCAGGAGCATATGTGATGAGCCCTCGAGAGCGCGACATCCGTTCGCAAGAGATAATCATCGACAACGACGGCTCTCATGCAGTGGCGGGTTATGCTGAGAGCAACGGCGCTGAGGCGTGGGGAGATGGCGGCATTGGCTTCGCTTATAAGCAACGCGAATTGAGAGATTTCCAGAATCCTTTTATCGATGGCTCCTACCGCAAGGTAGCTTCCACCAAGGGTAAAAATGTGTCGGTTGCCACATGGTCTGCCGAAATCCCCGAAGCAGGCAGTTATGCTGTGTATGTGTCGTATGCTTCGCTTCCCGAAAGCACCTCGGCTGCTGTCTATACCGTGCATTCGCTGGGGGGCGACAAGGTGTATCGCGTAAATCAAAAGATGGGTGGTGGTACATGGATTTATCTCGGTCATTTTGATTTTGCTGCCGGAAAGCAAACTATCGTGAGCCTCGACAACAAAACCGGAAAGAAGGGCGAAGTTGTTACCGCCGATGCTGTGAAAGTTGGTGGAGGTATGGGTAATATTGCTCGCAAAGTGCCTGAAGAGGTCACTGAAAACGTGAAGAGTGCCGATGCCGACAATGTGAAGCCTAATACGATTGTTGCGACGGTAAAAAGCGACTATGAGACAAGCAATCATCCGCGCTTCAACGAAGCCGCACGCTATTGGTTGCAATGGGCAGGTGTCCCTGACTCTATCTATTCTCCGTCAAATAGTAAGAACGACTACACCGACGACTACCGTTGTCGCGGTTTGTGGGTAAACTATCTTGCCGGTGGCTCAAGTGTATTGCCCGACAAAAAAGGTCTAAATATCCCGGTTGATTTATCATTTGCTTTCCACAGCGATGCAGGTACCACTTTTGACGACACTATTATTGGTACGCTCGGCATATACTATTCCAATGAGCAATCTACTTATGCCAATGGCTCCGACCGACTAAATTCTCGACAACTCACCGACTACGTACTCACCAACATCTGCAACGATGTGCGTGCCGAGTTTGATAGCAATTGGACTCGTCGCGGCATGTGGGATAAGAGTTATTATGAGGCTCGAGTGCCTGAAGTGCCGTCGATGCTCCTTGAGCTTCTGTCGCATCAGAATTTCGCAGATATGCGATATGGTCTCGATCCTACATTTAGATTTACCGTAAGTCGTGCTATATATAAAGGTATCGCGCAATTCTTTGCTGAAAAAGAAGGCCGTTCCGATTATATGATTCAACCTCTTCCGGTCAATTCTTTCGCTATCGACAAGAAAAAACAAGGCGAATATCGCCTATCGTGGAAATCCACTGTCGACACTTTGTCTACTCGTGCCGATGCAACTTCGTTTGCCATTTACGAGCGAATAGGCGACGGTGCGTTTCGTCAGATTGCCGTGGTGACCAAGCCGGAATATGAGGTGAAAATCGCCGATAATGCTTTGCATAGCTATCGCATCGTGGCAATCAACGATGGCGGTGTCAGCTTCCCTTCCGAAACGCTCGCTCTTGGAGAAGCGGCAACATCAAAGGGCGATGTCATGGTTGTTAATGGATTTACGCGTGTGAGTGCGCCCGACTGGTTTGTGGCAAGTGAGGAAATAGCCGGTTTCTGCAGTAAGCGCGACCATGGGGTGCCCTACATTAACGATATAAGCTTTATTGGTGACCAGTTTGAATTCCGTCGCTCATTGCCATGGGTTGACGATGATAGTGCCGGCTTTGGCGCTTCCCATACAAATATGGAAAGCAAAGTGGTGGCAGGCAACACCTTCGATTTTGCAGCCGTGCATGGTAGAGCAGTGCTCGAAGCAGGCTATTCGTTTGTGTCGTCGAGCGTCGCTGCCGTAGAAAATCGAGATGTGGATTTAAGCAAGTATTTTGCTGTCGACCTTATTCTCGGCAAACAAAAAGAAATTCAGATAGGAAGAGGGGAGAAACCTAATCGCTTCCGCACCTTCCCTAAATCTTTGCAAACGGCTTTGAAGACTTATTGCCAGAATGGCGGTAACGTGATGGTTACAGGTTCTTATGTGGCTACCGACTTGTGGGATAACGAAAACGCTGACGATGCCGACCGTAACTTCGCTCGCGAGGTGCTCGGTTATCAGTGGCGAGTAGGACAGGCAGCTGTTGAAGGTGGTGTGCGTACTGTACCTTCAGCTTTTGGAGATTTTGCCGAACAAACCATACGTTTTGAGCAGACTCTAAACGACAAACTTTATGCCGTAGAATCGCCGGATGCGTTGATAGCTGCCGACCCCAACACCGGAAGCGTGGCAATGAGATATACGGAAAACAACATTCCGGCAGCTGTCGTAGCTCAGTTTGCCACTCACCGTACTTTTGTCGCAGGTTTCCCATTTGAAACCATCAATAGCGCCGATGAGCGTAATGCGCTGATGAAAGATGTGTTGAACTTTTTTAATAATAAACATTAAGCCGAATACTAACCATTTTTAGAATTTATAAATTTTGCAACCTAATATGAAAAGAATTAATTGCTTTATCCCGTTCGTTAATGCAGAACAAGTGAAGAATACTGTTGCCGGCTTGAAGGCTTGCGACTTAGTGGCAAACATCTATCTCCTTGCCGGAGCTGACGCTCAGGGTGAGGTCGAAGGCTGTGAGATTATCGCTATCGGTAATCTCAACAGTAGTGATACGATGAAGAAAATAGCTGCAAAAGCCGATTGCGATTATGCAATGCTCTACACCAAATTTAATAGCTTGGAGTTCGGTATGTTTGCCATCGAAAGAATGGTAAAGATAGCCGACGATTCCGCTGCCGGTATGGCTTATGCCGACCACTACAACGTGGTGGGCGATGTGCGTAGCAATGCTCCTGTTATTGACTATCAAATGGGAAGTCTTCGTGATGATTTCGACTTCGGCTCGGTGCTCCTTTTCAATGCAAAAGTGCTCAAGGAGGCAGTAAGCAAAATTGATGTGGATTATGATTTTGCCGGTCTTTATGATGTGCGCTTGAAGATTTCCACTATTGCCGACCTTATACATATCAACGAATATCTCTATTCTGATGTCGAGCTTGACACTCGTAAGAGTGGCGAAAAGATTTTCGACTATGTTGACCCCAAAAATCGCGGCGTGCAGATTGAGATGGAAAAAGCTTGTACCGCCCACCTCAAAGCTATCGGAGGCTATTTGGCTCCGGAATTTAAGAAAATCGAATTCAGCGAAGGTAATTTTGAGTATGAGGCTTCTGTGATTATCCCTGTGCGCAATCGTATCCGCACCATTCGTGATGCCATTCGTTCGGTGCTCTCGCAAAAATGTGATTTCAAGTATAATCTCATTGTTATCGACAACCATTCTACTGATGGCACAACCGAAGCCATCGATGAGTTTAAAGACGACGAGCGACTTATTCATATAGTGCCGGGGCGTAAAGACCTCGGCATCGGCGGTTGCTGGAACGAAGGTGTGCATCACCCCAAATGCGGTAAGTTTGCAGTGCAACTCGACAGCGACGACGTATATCGCGACGAGAATACTTTGTCTATTATGGTAAATGCCTTCTACGAGCAAAATTGCGCAATGGTGGTAGGCACATATATGATGACCGACTTCAATATGAATATGATTGCTCCGGGCATCATCGATCACAAAGAATGGACTCCTGAAAACGGAAGAAACAATGCGCTACGCATAAATGGCCTCGGTGCTCCTCGAGCCTTCTACACTCCCGTGCTTCGCGAAGTGAAAGTGCCTAACACCAGCTATGGTGAAGACTATGCTCTCGGCTTGAATTTCTCTCGCCAATATCAAATCGGTCGTGTTTATGAGCCTGTGTATAACTGCCGTCGTTGGGACGACAACTCCGATGCTTCGCTTGATGTGGTGAAGATGAATGGTCATAACCTTTACAAAGACCGCATCCGCACTTGGGAACTCCAAGCTCGTATTGCTCTTAACAAGATGAAATAAGTGATGATGGAAATTTCTGAAAATACTATAAAAGATTTTTTCGAACGCCAACTCGCAGTGTGGGATACTGCTCGAAACAATTTTGCTGCGTTGAATGGCGTAAAGGTGAAATCGCTCACTGTTGGAGGCTCGGAGGTAAAGGTGCAGTTTAATCCGGCTCGTATAGTCTCTTCAGCGGCAAAGGTCGACGCCAAGTCGCTAAAGGAGCGTAAATGTTTCCTTTGTGAGGCTAATCGTCCTGCTGTGCAAGAAGGCATCGAATGGGGTGATTATACCATCCTCATCAATCCTTTCCCGATTTTCCCGCGCCATCTCACCATCCCTTGTCGCGACCATGTGGACCAACGCATCCACGGGCGTATGGCTGACATGATGCGCTTAGCTGAAGTTCTTCAAGGGTACACCTTATTTTATAATGGTCCGAAATGTGGCGCTTCGGCACCCGACCATATGCACTTCCAAGCAGGAAACAGCGGCTTTATGCCAATGGAGAAAGAGGTTGAAAGTGCTACACAACGCACTATCTTTAGCGATAACGCTGTTTCGCTGATGTTGGTGAGCGGATTGTCGCATCCTTGCTTGATGATAAAAGCTTCGGCAGTCGACGCCGGCGAAGAGCTGTTTGAGAAAGTGTTTGCTGCATTGGACATCCCGGAGGGAGAGCCGGAGCCTATGCTTAATGTGCTGTGTTCGTTTGATGCCGGAGTATGGACTATCCTTGTGTTCCCTCGAAAAAAGCACCGCCCGGATTGTTATTTTGCTGAAGGTGATGACAACATCCTTATCTCGCCAGCTTCGGTAGATATGGGTGGTGTATTTATCACTCCGCTTGAGAAAGACTTCGACAAGATTACTGCTGCCGATGTGCAGAAAATCTATGACGAATGTTGCTTGAGTGATGACCAACTGAATGAAATTGTTAAACAAATTATTTAATTAGGAGTTATGGACCAACCATGCGTGAAAGTAGGCATTATGAGCGCCCCGACTATTCGTTTCGTGTTCGATACCCCTTACATTTTCAATGGTAAGGAGGTGACCGGAGCACATGAAGTAGCGATTGACGGCGGTAAAGTGAAATGGCTCGGTAATACTTACGATTCTTTGGAGTTCGCTCCCGTTAATGTCGATAGCGATAGTTTCGAATTAATTGACGTAGTTATCGGTGTGAATTTCCATTGGGAAAGAAAGGAAAATCAGAAATTTCGCGGCTCGCTCCGACTGATTGTAGAAGGGGAGAAGCTCACCGCCATTAATATCTTGTCGATTGAGGAGTATCTCTTAAGTGTGATTTCTTCAGAAATGAGTGCCACGGCGTCTTTGGAATTGCTTAAGGCACATGCCGTGATTTCGCGTAGTTGGTTGCTTGCTCAAATTGAAAAAGGGAAAACTCTCGCAGCGGAGCAAACACCATATAACCCATGCACACGCACAGAGGAGGAATTGGTGCGTTGGTTTGACCGTGAAGACCACGTCAACTTCGACGTGTGTGCCGACGACCATTGCCAGCGTTATCAAGGCATTACTCGAGAGTCGACAGTGACGGTGCGTGATGCTATTCGTGCCACTTGGGGGCAGGTGTTGACCTATGATGGGGTACTTTGCGATGCTCGCTTCTCAAAGTCGTGTGGTGGCGTATTTGAGCAGTTTGAATATTGTTGGGAGCCAAAGCACTATCACTACCTCCAAGCTCGTAGAGATGGGGCAGAACCAATGAATTTCCCCGACCTTACGATTGAGGAAAATGCTCGCGAATGGATTCTTAATGCTCCCGATGCTTTCTGCAACACCTCCGACAAGAATATTCTTTCGCAGGTGCTTAACTCCTACGACCAAGAAACTACTGACTTCTATCGTTGGAAAGTGGAATATACGCAAGACGAAATTTCTCAACTCGTGAAGAGCCGTTCCGGAGAAGATTATGGCAACATTTTGGACCTTGTGCCGGTGGCACGCGGCACATCCGGGCGCCTTTACCGATTGAAGATTGTAGGCACGAAGCAATCGCTGATTATCGGTAAAGAGCTTGAGATACGTCGCACTCTCTCTCCGTCTCACCTCTACAGCTCTGCTTTTGTTGTGGAAAAGGTGGGTGAAAAAAACGGACTGCCCGAAAAGTTTGTCCTTCATGGTGCCGGTTGGGGGCACGGCGTGGGTCTCTGCCAAATCGGTGCTGCCGTGATGGGCGAAAAAGGTTATGATTACAAACAAATTCTGCTGCATTATTTTATTGATGCGGATATTACAAAACTATATTAAAATCCTGACATGAAAACTTCTGATAAAAAACTGTCGCCATGGTTTTGGGTGCCGACCTTGTATTTTGCTGAGGGTGTACCATATTTTGTGGTGAATAATATTTCGGTGATGATGTTCACCAAGATGGGGGTGCCCAATGGTGATATGGCATTTTTTACTACACTATTATATTTCCCTTGGTTCCTAAAAGGACTGTGGGGTCCGCTTGTTGATGTGGTCAAAACCAAACGTTGGTGGATTATTTCAATGCAAGTGATAATGACGGCATTAATGATACTGCTTACACTCACATTGCCAAAGCCTGATGCTGCAATGATTGCCGAAGGGCATACACCAATCAGTATGTTCACTCTGACTCTAATATTGTTTATCATTTCGGCATTTGCTTCAGCCACCCACGACATCGCTGCCGACGGGTACTATATGATTGCTCACAATCCGAGCAGTCAAGCTGCATTTATCGGCGTGAGAAGCACATTCTATCGCATTGCTTCGGTGTTTGGTCAAGGTGTGCTTGTCTATATTGCCGGTGTTATTGAAAAAGATACAAAAGACATCTCGTTTTCATGGCAGGTGACGTTGGGTGTTAGTGCTGCGGTGTTCTTCTTGGTTACAATGTATCACACCTTCCTTCTGCCTCGCTCTAAAGACGACCGTCCTCGCCTTGCTGAAAACGAGAAGGTGGATTTTGCTACCGGTTTGAAGGAATTCGGCAACTCGTTTGTGTCGTTTGTTAAGAAGCCCGGCGTGCTCCTCGCTATTGCATTTATGTTGCTTTATCGTTTGCCGGAAGGCTTCCTTATCAAGCTTTGTCAGCCGTTTCTCGTACATCCCGTAAAAGAAGGTGGCTTGGGATTGGATACTGATGTGGTAGGTCTTGTCTATGGCACATTTGGTGTGATAGCCCTTCTTGGTGGAGGTATTGTCGGCGGTGTGTTCGCTTCTCGTTTAGGCTTGAAGAAATCGTTGTGGACGATGGCTGCCTGCATGACGTTGCCTTGTATTACTTTCGTTTATCTTGCGATGTTCCAACCCGCCGACCAAATAATTATCAGTATTGCTGTTTGTATCGAACAATTCGGCTATGGTTTCGGTTTCACTGCATATATGCTTTATATGATGTATTTCTCCGAAGGCGAGTTTAAGACTTCTCACTATGCTATTTGTACGGCATTTATGGCATTGAGTATGATGCTCCCGGGTTTTGTGGCAGGTTACATCGAAGAAGCTATAGGCTATGTAAATTTCTTCTGGATGGTGATGGCGTGCTGTATCGCTACGCTTATAGTGACTTATTTGGTTGATAAGGAAATTGACCCCAATTACGGTAAGAAAGAAAAATAATTGATAGAATGATGAAAAAAATAATATTGTCAGTTTTTTTGTATGCTTTAGCTGTGATGGCTTTTGCTCATGTGAAAACCGGAGTGGAAGTGCTTCGCGATGGCGGTTTTCGAGAGTTGCAAGGCAAGCGCGTGGGGTTGGTGACCAATCCTTCGGGCGTAGATAGCAACCTCAAATCAACGGTCGATATCATTAATGAAGCCCCGGGAGTGAAGTTGGTGGCATTGTATGGTCCCGAACATGGAGTTCGCGGTAATGCCCATGCCGGAGATGCCGTCAGCGATGCTGTAGACCCCAAAACCGGCGTAAAGACTTATTCTCTATATGGCAAGACCCACAAGCCTACTCCCGAAATGCTAAAAGACATTGATGTGCTTGTATATGACATCCAAGATATTGGCTGTCGTAGCTACACTTTCTATGCCACGATGGGTATGTGTATGGAGGCATGTGCCGAAAACGACAAAGAATTTATGGTGCTCGACCGTCCGAATCCCCTCGGTGGTTACAAGGTGGAGGGTAACGTAGTGGAAGATGGCTATTTCTCTATGGTCAGCAAATATGCCATCCCTTATCTTTATGGACTTACCCCCGGCGAATTGGCAACATATCTCAATGAAGAAGGTGTGATTGCAAAGAAAGCCAAACTCACCGTTATTAAGATGGATGGTTGGAATCGTTCTATGAAATTTCGCGACACCGGTCTTCCCTGGGTAGCTCCTTCTCCACAAATCCCTACTCCTGAGAACGCTGCATTTTATGCCGTCTCGGGTGTCGTCGGTGAGCTTTATGCTTTTAACACCGGTATCGGTTATACCTTGCCGTTTCAATGTTTCGCAGAAACTTATATTGATGCCGACAAGATGGCTGACGCTATGAATGCTCTTAACTTGCCGGGATATAAGTTCCGTCCAATTAACTACAAGCCTTTTTTCAAGGTCGGTCCTGAAGCCAACAAAGAGTTGAAAGAAGTACATGGAGTGGAAGTATATATCACTGACCTTGATAAAGCTGAGCTTACTTTATGCCAGTTCTATTTTATGCAAGAGCTTCATCGCCTGTATCCCGACGCCAAAATCTTTGATGCTAACAAAGAACGTGGTTACGGTATGTTTGACAAGGTTATGGGCACCGACCAAATTCGCCTCCTTTTCTGCAAAAACTATAAGGTGGCTGATATGATTGATTATTGGAAAAAGGATTTGGATGCTTTTAAAGCTAAATCCTCGCAGTATTATTTATACAAATAAAGATGAAAAAAGCCTATCTGTCGTATTTAAAAGAGATACGAGCATTTATTCCCGATAGTCGCATTTATACCGATGACCTCCGTTGCCTCGCTTGGGGTACCGATGCGGGTTTCTACCGTTTGGTGCCACAGATTGTGGTTAGGGCAAAAGATGAAGCGGAGGTGTCGCAACTATTGGCGACAGCTAATCGTTTGGGCTTGCCGTCAACATTTCGTGCTGCCGGCACAAGTCTTTCCGGACAGTCAATAAGTGATTCAATTCTTATTGTTGCAGGCAAGCATTGGGAGAATTATAAGATTTCTTCCGATGCAAGCTCAATCACATTGCAACCCGGTATTATCGGTGAACGAGTGAATCAAATTCTCAAGCCTTATGGACGAATCTTCTCGCCCGACCCGGCTTCAAAAAATTCGGCAATGGTAGGCGGTATTGTCATTAATAATGCTTCAGGCATGAATTGCGGCACCCATGCAAACAGCGACCGTGAGTTGCTATCCATGCGTATCGTTCTCTCTGACGGTACGGTGCTCGACACAGGGGATGCTGAGAGTCGCCGACATTTTGCCGAGAAGTATCCGGATTTTATTGAGACTATAGAATCAATCAGAGACGAAATTCTTGCCGATGAAGAACTTACAAAACGTATAAACTATAAATATTCAATCAAAAACGTTACAGGATTGAATATATTGCCGTTTGTGAGATTTTCCGACCCCTTTGACATTATTGCTCACTTGATGGTAGGTTCTGAAGGTACGCTCGCTTTTATGAGCGAAGTGACTATGAAGACCGGTCATCTCTATCCTCATTCTGCAAGCGGAATGCTTTATTTCAAGGATATTAAAGATGCTTGTCGTGCTGTGGTGGCAATGAAAAAGGGTCCGGTGTTTAGTGCCGAACTCCTTGACAAAAAATCGCTATCAAGTGTTAACGACACCACCGGGGTGGGGCTTACTGCAGTGCTTACCGAAACTAAGGCTGACAGCAAGGAAGAGCTGCAAACCAATATTGAGGCTATCAAAAACATCCTTGAGCCTTTTGATTTGTTTAAGCCGGCATATTTCACCGACAAGCCTGAAGAATATTCAAAATATTGGGCTATACGTGCCGGTATTTTCCCCTCTGTGGGAGGCACTCGACCATTGGGCACTACAGTGCTTATCGAAGATGTGGCTTTCCACATCGAGAATCTGCCTGAAGCTACCGCTGACCTTGCTGAAATGCTTGAGCGCTACGGATATGATGATGCTTGCATCTATGGGCATGCTCTTGAAGGTAACTACCACTTCATTATTTCGCAGTCGTTTGATTCTGATGAGAATGTGGAGCGATACAAGAATCTTATGAAGGAGGTTGAGCATCTTGTCGTTGATAAATATGACGGCTCGCTAAAAGCCGAGCATGGCACCGGTAGAAATATGGCTCCATTCGTTAAGGCTGAATGGGGCGAAAAGGCATTCAATATAATGACGAGAGTGAAAACTCTCTTCGACCCGAAAAATCTTCTCAATCCGGGTGTTATATTCAATGACGACCCTGAGTGTTATGTGAAGAATATCAAACCCCTCCCATTGGCTAACCCTCTCGTTGACCGCTGTATCGAATGTGGGTTTTGTGAGCGTAATTGTTTGACTTGTGGTTTGACTTTATCATCACGCCAGCGCATTGTGGTGCAACGTGAAATATCTCGGTTGCGCTCATCAGGTGAAAATCCGGCTCGATTGAAATCGCTCGAATCGGCATTTTATAAATTAGGAGTGTCGAGTTGTGCAGGTGACGGATTGTGTAGCACTTCTTGTCCGATGAATATTAATACCGGCGAGCTTGTCCATGAGCTACGAGAGGCTAAGCTGCCTAAAGGTAGTCTCGGTTATAAGACCGGTGATTTTGTCGCTAATCATTTTGCCGGTATAAAATCGGCAATGCGTCCGATGTTGAGCGTGGCAAGCGCATTGCATTCGGTGATAGGTGATAAGGCTGTAGATGCCGTGGGTAATGCAATGTCGGCTATAGGATTGCCGTTGTGGTCGTCGGCATTCCCGATGGCTTACTATCCTCACAATCTTGATGTGAAGACTAAGGAATTGAAGGTGGTATATTTCCCGAGTTGCATCAATCAGACTATGGGGAAGTCAAAACACGATGATATGCCACTTTTGGAAAAGATGGTGAAGCTGATGCAGAAAGCCGGATATGAAGTGATTTTCCCTAAGAATATGGATAAATTGTGTTGTGGCACGATTTGGGAAAGTAAAGGTATGCCTGAAATTGCCGACCGAAAATCGAAAGAGCTTGAAATGGCTTTGCTTGAGGCTTCAAATGGTGGCGAATATCCTGTGGTGTGCGACCAAAGCCCTTGTCTGCATCGTATGAAAAACGTAATTAAAGGATTACGACTATATGAGCCTGTTGAGTTTATTTATGAGTTTATAGCACCGAGGTTGCATTTCTCGCCAATCGATGAGCCTGTTGCTCTTCATATCACTTGTTCTTCCCGACACATGTGCCTTCAACAGAAATTTGAAGCCTTGGCGCGTTTGTGTGCCAAAAAAGTGATTATTCCGGAAGAGGTGGGATGTTGTGGGTTTGCCGGTGATAAAGGGTTTACCAAGCCTGAGGTAAATCGTTATGCGTTACGCAAACTTCGCTCTCAATTGGAAAAAGCAGGTGTGAAACGAGGATACTCTAATAGTAGAACTTGCGAAATAGGATTGACTCTTAATGGAGGTATCCCTTATAAGTCGATTGCTTATTTAGTTGATGAATGTTCTACAGAAAAATTATAATGTATGGAAAACGCCGTAACTTTGAAAAAAACTAAGAGCCGCATTCTTGCAATAGACATTCTGCGAGGAATTACTATTGCAGGAATGATTATGGTAAACAATCCCGGTTCGTGGGGCGCTATTTATGCCCCGTTGGAGCATGCAAGTTGGTTCGGTTTGACTCCTACCGATTTGGTGTTCCCGTTCTTTATGTTTATTATGGGTATTTCTACCTATATCTCGATGAGAAAGTATAATTTCTCTTACTCGCATGCTACGCTCGTAAAAATTGTAAAGCGTACGATTGTCATTTTCCTTATTGGTTTAGGCATAGCTTGGTTCAGTAGATTTTGTTATGGGTTGGCACGTGCCGACGAAGCATTACCTCTTGGAGAACGAATCCTTAATGCTGCCAATAGTTTCTCTACATTACGCATCTTGGGTGTGATGCCACGGTTGGCTTTGTGTTATTGTGCCGCCGCTATTGTGGCAATATCCGTGCGTCACAAGTTTATCCCTTGGATTATCGCCTCGATTTTTGTGGTTTATGCCGGGTTATTGTTGGCATTTAACGGATTGGAATTTTCACTCGACAATATAGTATATGTAGTTGACCACGCTGTGATAGGTGATGCCCACCTCTATCGTGACACAGTTACTAATGTCACCGACTCTGTGGCTCAAGGCAGTCCTTATTCGCTCGCTTTGTCGGAAACACGCACATTGCCGATTGACCCTGAGGGATTATTGAGCACTCTTCCATCAATAGCTCATGTGCTTATCGGTTTCTGTTGTGGCTATTTTGTCGTTACCTTGAAAGATAATCGCGAACGTATGGAGAAATTGCTCGTTATCGGTACAATCTTGATGGCAGCCGGTTGGCTTCTGAGCTATGGTATGCCGTTGAGCAAAAAACTGTGGACTCCTACGTTTGCTATGCTCACTTGTGGTATGGCTGCAAGTTTGTTGGCTATCCTTATTCTTGTCATCGATGTGAAAGGTTTTAAAAAATGGACTCGTTTCTTTGAAGCTTTTGGAGTGAATCCATTGTTTATGTATGTACTTGGAGGTGTCCTCGGCATTTTATTTAACACCGTGCCTTTATTGGGTCACACTATCCATGTATGGCTTTATGATGAAACTCTTGTGCCTTTGGTATCCGACCGCACTTTCGCATCATTGCTTTATGCATTGATTTTTATCGGTATTAATTGGTCAATTGGATATGTACTTTATAAAAAGAAAATATATATAAAAATTTAAATATGATACTAATTGCAGATTGTGGATCAACCAAGATTGATTGGTGTATCCTTAAGGGAGATAAACTGGTAAAACAGTTTTTTACCACCGGTGTAAATGCTTTATTAATGCCGGAAGACAAAATTCGTGCTACATTTGAGACCGAATTAAAACCTCAAGTGGAGGGGTCGGAAATTTTTGAAGTATATTATTATGGCGCGGGATGCCTCTCAGAGGAAATTTGCTCTAACGTTAGCCGTTCTATTGCTTCTGTAATTCCTTCGGCAACTACGATTTCAGTTAATTCTGACCTTCTTGCTGCCGCTCGCGCTCTTTGCGGAAGAAATCCCGGTATCGCTTGTATTCTTGGCACAGGTTCGAATTCTTGCTACTATGATGGCGAGAAAATTTGTGACAATGTGTCACCCTTGGGATATATACTTGGCGATGAAGGCTCAGGTGCGGTCCTTGGAAAGCTACTTGTTGGTGATGTGCTAAAAAAACAACTACCGGCTGAATTGTGTGAGAAGTTTTTAAAGCAGTTTAATCTTGATAGAATGAAAATCATTGAGAATGTTTACAAAAAGCCGGCGCCTAATCGATTCTTGGCATCGTTGTCTCCGTTCTTGATTCAGAATATTGAAGAGCCTGCAATTCATCGTTTGGTGCTTAATGCGTTTAAGTCATTTTTCGTGAGAAATATCGAAAACTATGCAAACTTTAAAGAAGTACCTGTGAGCTTTGTGGGGTCGGTAGGCTTCTATTATCGCGAGGTGCTCGATGAAGCTGCCAAAGCTCTTGATATAACCATCGGTACTGTTATTAAGAGTCCGATGGAAGGATTGCTTAAATATCACTCTAAATAAAACTATTCTATTATGGCATTTGTAAAAATTAGTGAGCAAGCATCGCTCTATAACGATTTGGAAAAAAAGCCGGTGCGTGAAATACTTGAGGATATCAACCGCGAAGACCATAAAGTGGCTGATGCTGTAGAAAAGGCTATCCCTCAAATTGAGAAACTTGTCACAGGTATTGTAAAAAGAATGAAAAAAGGTGGTCGTATTTTCTACATCGGAGCAGGAACCTCAGGGCGTCTCGGTGTGCTTGACGCATCGGAAATTCCTCCTACATTCGGTATGGATCCCGGTTGGGTAATTGGTCTTATTGCAGGTGGTGATACTGCTTTGCGTAATCCTGTTGAAAATGCTGAAGATGACACTTTGCAAGGATGGCGTGACCTTCAAGAATATAATATTAATGAGAAAGATACTGTTATCGGTATTGCTGCTTCGGGCACAACTCCATATGTGATTGGTGCTCTGAAAGAAGCTCGTAAGAATGGATTACTTACGGCAGCTATTACCAGCAATCCTGATGCTCCGGTGTCGGAAGCCGCTGAAATTGGTATTGAGATGATTGTGGGTCCGGAGTATGTCACCGGTAGCTCGCGAATGAAATCCGGTACTGGCCAAAAAATGATTTGTAATATGATTACAACTTCAGTGATGATTCAAATGGGTCGAGTGAAGGGTAACAAGATGGTCAATATGCAACTTACCAACGCAAAACTTGTCGATCGTGGCTCGCGTATGGTATCGGAGGAACTTGGTTTGCCTTACGATGAAGCTAAGCGCTTACTTCTTTTCCACGGCTCGGTTAAGGTCGCTATTGACGCTTATCGTTCGGAACATTAATATTTCGATTATGAAAAAACTTTTTGTCGCTGCTTTAGTTGCTGTCTGCGCTATGTCAATCGCTGCTCAAGAGAAGTATCAATATAATGAATTCTATTATCAGAGGTCTTCGTTGTTTGCATCGCTTCCTGTTGAGGAGGGTGATATAGTGTTCCTCGGTGATAGTCAAACAAATGGTTGTGAGTGGCACGAATTGTTGGGATTTCCAAATGTAAAAAATCGTGGCATTTCTTCTGATGTATTACAAGGTTTTTACGATAGGTTAGACCCTATTCTTGAGGGGAAACCGGCGAAACTGTTTGTCCTTGGAGGTGTTAACGATATTTCTCACAATATTTCTGCCGATAGTTTGGCTGTAGCTATGGAGAATTTGTTGATGAAAGTTAAGCGTGTATCTCCTTCTACTGATATTTATTTGCAGAGTCTTTTGCCTATTGACAATAGTTTTAATCGATATAAGGCAATGGCCGGTAAAGAGCAGGTAATTATTGATACTAATGTACGTTACAAAGAATTGGCTAATCGTTTAGGGGTTACTTGGATTGATCTTTTTAGCAAGATGGTGGATCCTGAAACTGGAAGTATGCGTAAAGGCTTGACAAATGATGGATTACATCTGTTAGGGGAGGGCTATTTTGTATGGCGAGATGCTGTGCTTCCTTATGTCAATGAGTAATTGATTATTTTTAAATATTTCTGAAGGGTGGATACTTTGGTATCTGCCCTTTCTTTCTTTTTTCAATTAATAATCGTTTTGTGATTATTTGATATTTGTTTGTTTTATCACTATATTTGTAATTGCAAAACTATGGCATTATGGCAAAGCGTTTTCCGATAGGCATCCAAGACTTCGAAGGTCTGCGTAGAGACGGTTATTATTATGTG
>SFVH01000029.1 GCA_004561555.1 bacterium | reverse complement strand
ATGTCGTGGAGGCTGATTATCATATTTTTTGGCACCGTAGCGTTTTTCATTATTCTTTCCGGCTACATTTTTAATCTTTTGCTAACATAAAAAATTATGGTCGCCCTCATTGCTACGAAGGCGACCATAATTATTATTGTGTGGAGTTGACTTGGCATTAAGGCTTCACACCGAGATAGATGGTGCATGTGGAGAAGGTGAGGGTGCGGTAGCGACAGTCGGTGAAGCCCACACGTTGCATAATGGTGAGCATTTCATCGCCTTGAGGCACTGCTGCGATGCTTTCCGGCAAATAGCTGTAGGCGCGAGCGTCTTTAGAGATGCTACGTCCGAAAAGAGGTATTAGCCGCCGGGTGTAGAAGTTGTAGAGAGCATGAATGAAAGGATTGCGAGGAGTAGACAACTCTATCACACAAAGCACCCCTCCGCGCTTCAACACTCGGTACATCTCTTTATAACCCTGCTCCAAGTGCTCGAAGTTGCGCACCCCGTAAGCCACTGTTACGGCGTCAAACGAGCCCTCGTCGTAGCATAACGCCAAGCAGTCGCCTTGTTCAAAGGAGGTGATGTCGGTCAGTCCGGCTTTCTCCGCTTTCTTGCACGCTATCTCCAGCATGTTTTCCGACAAGTCGATGCCGACGAGCCGCTTCAGTTTCAACATCCGACAGAGAAGCATAGCAAAGTCGCCGGTGCCGGTTGCCACATCGAGCAGTGTCGTTGGCTCATAGCGACGCATCATCTTTACCGCCTTGCGTCGCCACAGCTTGTCGATGCCGAAAGTCATCGCCCGGTTCATAAAATCGTAGACCGGGGCTATGCTGTCAAACATTTCTCGCACCTGTTCGGTTTTGCTTTCGTTGCTCCCATAGGGAGTGATTTTCTCTGCCTTATAGTCCATTTGTTATCGTTTCAGTGTTGCCAGATAGTCGGTAACATTCTTTTCGATGCGTGAAGCAATATCTCCGTCTTCCGCCGGAATGAATTTCTCGCCTACGATGTGTTCGTAAAGCTCAATGTATCGGTTAGCCACCGATTGGCAGTAGTCGTCGGTCATTTCCGGCACTTGCTGTCCGGCTTTGCCCATAAAGTCGTGTTCGATGAGCCATTGGCGCACAAACTCCTTCGACAGTTGCTTTTGTGGCTCGCCTTTGGCAAACCGCTCCTCGTAGCCGTCGGCATAGAAGTAGCGCGACGAGTCGGGAGTGTGGATTTCGTCGATGAGTATCACCTTGCCGTCGCGTTTGCCAAACTCATATTTGGTGTCCACGAGGATAAGCCCCTTCTTGGCTGCCATTTCTGTGCCGCGAGCGAAGAGAGCGCGAGTGTAGCGTTCCATAGTCTCGTAGTCTTCTTTGCTGACAATGCCTTGGGCGATGATTTCCTCGCGAGAGATATTTTCGTCGTGTCCGGCATCGGCTTTAGTGGTTGGGGTGATGATGGGCTCGGGGAAACGTTCGTTTTCTTTCATTCCTTCGGGTAGGGTCACTCCGCAGAGCGAGCGACAGCCTGCTTGATATTCGCGCCAAGCGCTACCCGTGAGATAGCCGCGGATTATCATTTCCACACGGAAGCCCTCGCATTTCAAGCCCACGGTGACCATAGGGTCGGGGGTGGCGAGCTTCCAGTTGGGCACGATATCGGCGGTGGCATCGAGGAAGGTGGCTGCAATCTGGTTGAGCACTTGCCCCTTAAAAGGTATTCCCTTCGGGAGAATCACGTCGAATGCCGAGATGCGGTCGGTGGCTACCATCACCATCAAGTCGTCGTTAATGTCATAGACATCTCTCACTTTCCCATGATATACGGACTGTTGTCCGGGAAAGTGGAAATCGGTGTTTACTAAAGTCGTTGCCATAAGTAAGTTTTTATTTAGAAGTAGAGATTTCGTTGTTGTTTGTTTTTTCGGCGATGCGCAGTGCTCGTTGCTCCTCGTCGTGTCGCTCATATGCTTCCACGATGCGTTGCACCAAGGGGTGGCGCACGATGTCTTTCTTTTCAAATTGCACACGCCCCACACCCGGCACCTCGCGCAACACTCTCAGCGCTTGCACCAATCCGGAGACGGTGGTGCGAGGCAGGTCGATTTGTGTCACGTCGCCGGTCACCACCATTTTTGCATTCATGCCCAGGCGTGTGAGAAACATCTTTATCTGATGGGTTGTGGTGTTTTGCGCCTCGTCGAGGATAATCACGGCATCGTTGAGCGTGCGTCCGCGCATAAAAGCAAGGGGTGCTATCTGTATCACTCCCGTTTCCATATATTCTCGCAGTTTGGCTGCCGGTATCATATCTTCCAGCGCATCATAGAGAGGCTGAAGGTATGGGTCGATTTTGTCTTTCATGTCGCCCGGCAGAAAGCCCAACTTCTCTCCGGCTTCCACTGCCGGACGCGAGAGTATCACTTTCTTCACTTCTCGATTTTTTAATGCTCTTACCGCCATTGCGATAGCCACATAGGTCTTGCCCGTTCCCGCCGGACCTAAAGCGAAGGTAAGGTCGTTGTCTTGAAATGCGCGCACGAGCTTCTGCTGGTTGGCGGAGCGTCCTTGGATGGGCTTGCCGTTGACGCCGTAGATAATCACGTCGTCCATCTTCAGCTCTTTCGGGGGCTTGCCTTTCACCACGTCGAGAATAACGTCTTCGCCTAATTGATTGTATTTGGCGCAATAATCTTCCAGCTCTTTGATGTTTTTTTCAAACGTAGCCGTTTCTTCATCGTCGCCAAGCACTTTGATGAGGTTGCCTCGTGCTGCAATGCGCAATTTGGGGAATAAATTGCGTATCAACTGCATATTGGAGTTGTTCACCCCATAAAACACCACCGGGTCGACGTTGTCGATTACTATTATTCGTTCAATCATGATTTCCGTTATTCGCCGCAAAGTTACAAAAAATCCTATAAACAATCCACGATTTCTATGAAAACATGCAACGCTGTATTTAGAGTGTCAGAGCGTGGCGAGAGAGGTGAGGGATGGCGTTGAGGCTTTGCGGACTGCCCACGATGATGAGCTTGGAGCGGGCGCGAGAGAATGCCACGTTTATCTTGTTGTGATTGAAGAGAAAATCGTGCATCTCATTGATGTAGTCGGCATCGCCGGCGGTCATTGAGTAGATAATCACCTCGCGTTCCTGTCCTTGCATCTTGTCGACAGTGTCTGCTACTATTAAACGCCACAAAGAGGGGTCGATGTCGCGCATAGAGAACTTGAGCCGGCGTCTGACAACCTGCGACTGCGCTCGAAATGGTGCCAATATGGCGATGTCGTTGGCGCTAAGACCCAGTTGGATATACTGCTTCACCACCTCTACAATCCATTTGGCTTCTTCTTCTGAAGTTTGCTTGCCATTGTGGTATATCTTCTTGGCAACGATGGGCGTGTCGAAGCTCAACACAGGATTGTCGCACACCACCTTGTCGCCGTTGTTATTGCGATGAGCCGTCAGCTTGCCGTCGTAGAACAGCTCCGATACAAACTTGCAGATTTTGCCACACATACGAAAGCTGCAGTCGAGCATAATGCTGTTGTCGGGGCGCATCAGATAATGAAATGCCGACTGTTTCAGCTCGGAGCTCACCTTATCCGACTGAATGATGGGAGGCAACTGCTTGTGGTCGCCTGAGAAAATCACCTTTTCAGCCTTTATTATCCCCATCAGAGCTATAGGGATAGGCATTTGTCCCGCTTCGTCGATGATGAGAGTGTGGCACGTCAATCCTCGGGCGCGAGAAGTGTAGAGAGAGTGAGGCGTCATTCCGATTACCCAACTATTTGCAGAGTTTTCAAATTTTTCCAAGTTGAGATACTGAATGTTGCTGATTTCCCTGATAACACCATTTCGCTCTACAGTGAGAGTAGGACGGTTGTAGCTTTGTCCCAGCTTGTAGGCTTCGCAAACGACATTGTATTTCAGCAGTTGCTCCAAGGCATTGTTCACCGCCTTGTGGTTGGGGCCGATGACAATAACATTATGTTTAGCCCATATCACTTCCTCCAAGATAATCAAGCCCAGAACAAACGATTTGCCGGAGCCGGGAGGCCCTTGTATGAGATAATAGTCGGAGGCTGACATCGCATTGAGCACGGCAAGACGCTGGTTGGCTGTGAATTGCAGATTAAACTTTCGCTGCGTTTTCTCCAGCTCCGCCTCACACACTTCCTTCCTCTGAAATTGTGTCGCAACGACGTTGTTGAATGGTACGGGGCTGTTGAGTCGGCTTTGGTCAAGCTCCACAAGGAATTTGTCATATACGTTTTTGCGCAAATCCACACAGCGCTTATCCAAAATCAACGGTTTCCCGAGATAGTCTTTCACGGAAGCTGTGGCAAATCTCGACACGGCAATCATCATATCATCGTCTTCGCCATATTCCTCGATGTAACAGTCTAACCCCGACAACTTGCCCTCCGAGTGGAGAAACAGCGGTTCGCCCTCTTTAATCTCGGAGATGTTTTTTTCACACACCGCTTTGAAGAGTTGGTCGCCCTCCTCATTTTTGCCATAATCGTCATCCGTCAAAACCACACCCTCGATAGTCTTCAGAAGGCTCACTCTCTCCTTTGTGGGCAGAGCCATAAAGGTGCGCCAAGCTGAATTGGCCGTTTCCGCCTCCTCGGCAAAAAATTGGATAATGTCTGTGATATTAATCATCATTCAAGATTTGGAGATGTAAAGGTATAAAAAAACTTGATGATACCGCAACTTTCAGCCTCATTGTAGTCTGTGAAGCCAAAAACGTAAAACAAAACGACAAAAAAATTACGGAATAATTTCGTTATTCAGAGTTAAAAAAGTAACTTTGCACAATAAACCGTTTTACCGAGAATCGAAAAATATTACTCAACTTATTAATAACTAAATTTTCAGAACTACTATGTGGTTAACAAATTCATCTTTAGGAAGAAAAGTGGTCATGTCGTTGACCGGACTTTTCCTGCTCCTATTTGTGACCTTTCACGTATTAATGAATGTGGTGGCGCTGATTTCCGGAGAAGCTTACAACATGATTTGTGAGTTTTTGGGCGCTAATTGGTATGCACTTGCAGGTACAGCCGTGCTCGCTGCCGGCTTCTTGGTGCACATCATCTACGCTTTCTGGCTGTCGATGCAAAACCGCAAGGCTCGCGGCAACGACAAGTATGCTGTCACCGCTCGTCCTAAAAGCGTGGAATGGGCATCGCAAAACATGCTCGTGCTCGGCATCGTTGTCGTAGCATTTATGGTTGTACACTTCGTGCAATTTTGGGCAAAAATGCAACTTGTTGAAATCGGTCACATGGCCGGCTGTGAAGAATGTAGCGGCGCAGCGCTCTACGCTGCCGACGGTATGTACCACATCAAAAACGCATTCAGCCAATTGTGGACTCTTCCGGTTTACCTTGTGGGCTTGGTAGCATTGTGGTTCCACATGACCCATGGTTTCTGGAGCGCATTTCAATCGCTCGGCGCTTCCAACGGTAATTGGATACCTCGCCTTCGCACCCTCGGCAACTGGTGGGCAACTATTGCCATCGGCTTGTTTGCCATCGAGGCTATTGTGTTTACCCTTCAATATGCACAACTTTAACACTACGAAACAATGGCAGAAAAAATCATAGACAGCTCAAGCATTATGAGCAAATACGCCGTTTATTCAAACGACAAGGTAGACTCTAAAATCCCCGAAGGTCCCGTAGCGGAAAAATGGACCAATTTCAAGGCTCACCAAAAGCTCGTTAACCCCGCCAACAAGCGTCACCTCGACGTAATCGTAGTGGGTACGGGTTTGGCAGGCGCTTCGGCAGCATCAACGCTCGGCGAGATGGGTTTCAATGTGCTAAACTTCTGTATTCAAGACTCTCCTCGTCGCGCTCACTCTATCGCTGCTCAAGGCGGTATCAACGCGGCTAAAAACTACCAAAACGACGGCGACTCAGTGTATCGTTTGTTTTACGACACCGTGAAAGGCGGCGACTTCCGTTCGCGTGAAGCCAATGTGTATCGCCTTGCTGAAGTGTCAAACAATATCATCGACCAATGTGTGGCTCAAGGAGTGCCTTTCGCCCGCGAATACGGAGGCTTGCTCGCCAACCGTTCGTTTGGTGGCGCTCAAGTGTCGCGTACGTTCTACGCTAAAGGACAAACCGGACAACAACTTCTCTTGGGTGCTTACTCGTCGCTCAACCGCCAAATCAAGAAGGGCAGCGTGAAGTCGTTTGTACGTCGTGAGATGCTTGACCTCGTGGTTGTTGAAGGACGTGCTCGCGGTATCATCGTGCGCAACCTTATCACCGGCGAAATTGAGCGTTATGCCGCTCATGCCGTAGTTGTTGCCACCGGTGGTTACGGTCGTGTGTTCTTCCTTTCTACCAATGCTATGGGTTGCAACGGTTCGGTAGCCGTACAATGCTACAAGCATGGCGCTTATCTCTCCAACCTTTGCTTCACTCAGATACACCCCACATGTATCCCCAAGCATGGCGAAAACCAATCGAAGCTCACCCTTATGTCGGAGTCGCTTCGTAACGACGGCCGTATTTGGGTGCCCAAAAAGAAAGAAGATGCCGAAGCTATCCGCGCCGGCAAGTTGAAACCCACCGACATCAAGGAAGACGATCGCGACTACTACTTGGAGCGTCGCTATCCGGCATTCGGTAACCTCTGTCCGCGCGACATTGCCAGCCGTGCCGCTAAAGAACGTTGCGACGCCGGTTTCGGTGTGGGTACAGGTAATGCTGTATATCTCGACTTCTCCGATGCCATCAATCGTCTCGGTGAAGATGTGATTGCCGCTCGCTATGGTAACCTCTTCCAAATGTATGAAATGATTACCAACGACAATCCATACAAGACGCCGATGATGATATTCCCGGCTTCTCACTACACTATGGGTGGTATTTGGGTAGACTACGAACTCCAAACATCGGTTAAGGGCTTGTTTGCTATCGGTGAAGCTAACTTCTCCGATCACGGCGGTAACCGTCTCGGCGCTTCAGCTCTTATGCAAGGTTTGGCTGACGGCTACTTCGTGCTTCCTTACACGATGCAAAACTATCTCTCCGACCAAATCAAGGTGAAACATCCGGAAATCACCGACCCGGCATTTGACGAGGCTGAAAAGAAGGTGCGTGCGCGCATCGACCGCTTGATGAACATCAAGGGTAAACGTTCTGCCGACTCAATCCATAAAGAGCTCGGTCTTATCATGTGGAATCTCGTGGGTATGGGTCGTACGGCTGAAGGTCTTATCAAGGCTATCGACCAAATCGACGCTTTGAAGAAAGAATTTGACACAAACTTGTTCGTGCCCGGCACTGCCGATTCGCTCAACACCGAGCTTGAGAAGGCGCTCCGCTTGGAAGACTTCTTCACCATCGGCCGTCTGATGGCTATCGACGCTCTCCACCGCAACGAGTCGTGTGGCGCTCACTTCCGCGAAGAATATCAGACGGAAGACGGCGAGGCTCAACGTCGCGACGATGAATATATGTATGTAAGTTGCTGGAAGTATGCAGGCGAAGGCGAAAAGCCTATCCTTCTTAAGGAGCCGTTGAAATACGAAGCAATCAAGGTACAAACTCGTAACTACAAGTCGTAAGCCTTTGAGAACAAATCGTTTGACAAATTATTAAATTCAGCAAACTATGGAAAAAGAAATTAATATAAAGTTAAGAATTTGGCGTCAACGCGGTCCGAAAGAACAAGGCCGTTTTGAAGAATATGCTCTCGACAAGGTGCCTACCGACATCAGCTTCCTTGAAATGCTCGATATGCTTAATGAGCAACTCGTGGAAAAGGGTGAAGAGCCGGTAGTGTTCGACAACGACTGTCGTGAAGGTATCTGCGGTATGTGCTCGCTATATATCAACGGTAATCCTCACGGTCCTGTGGGTAGCATCACCACTTGCCAGCTCCACATGCGCAAATTTAACGATGGTGATACTATCACCATTGAGCCATGGCGTAGCCACGCATTCCCCGTAATCCGCGACCTTATGGTTGACCGTTCGGCATTCGACAAAATCCAACAAGCCGGTGGTTATGTGTCGTTTAACACCGGCGGTGCCGGCGATGCCAACGCAATTCCTATCTCTAAGGAAGCAGCCGATGAGGCTATGGACTCTGCCACTTGCATCGGTTGCGGTGCTTGTGTTGCCGCTTGCAAAAACGGCTCTGCAATGCTCTTCGTGTCGGCTAAGGTGAGCCAATTTGCGCTCCTCCCTCAAGGTAAGGTCGAAGCAGCACGCCGCGTGCGCGCTATGGTGAGCAAGATGGACGAACTCGGATTTGGCAACTGTACCAACACCGGTGCTTGTGCCGCTCAATGTCCGAAAAACATTTCGCTCAGCAACATCGCTCGCATGAACCGCGAATATATGAAGATGAAAATCAAAGACTAATACAATTTATTTGTTGAATCATGAAAATGACCGGGTCCTGGCGGCTCGGTCATTTTTATTGTGTCGGTCACGTCATGTAATAAAAATAACGAGAGACTGCACTGCAGCCTCTCGTAGTAGTGTCAACTCCGATAGTCGTTACTTAGCTTTTGCTTCCACGTCGGGAGCGATGAGTTTGTAGCCCTTGCCGTGGATGTTGATGATTTCGATGCTCGGGTCGTCTTTAAGATGCTTGCGCAACTTGGTGATATACACGTCCATGCTTCGAGCATTGAAGTAGTTGTCGTCAATCCAAATGGTCTTGAGAGCGAAGTTGCGCTCAAGGATTTCGTTGACGTGGGCGCAAAGCAAGCTGAGGAGCTCGCTCTCCTTAGTAGTGAGCTTGGTGATTTTGTCCTCAATCATAAGCACTTGCTTTTGAGTGTCGAAGGTGAATTTGCCAATCTTATACATTGTCACTTCTTTGCCTTTTTTGCCTTTCACGCGACGCAATATTGCTTCGATGCGAAACACCAACTCTTCCATGCTGAAAGGCTTGGTGATGTAATCATCGGCTCCGATTTTAAAACCTTCGAGGATGTCTTCTTTGAGCGATTTAGCTGTTAAGAAGATAATGGGTACTTCGCTGTTAACCGTTCTTACTTCTTGTGCCAACGCAAAACCGTCTTTCTTTGGCATCATTACGTCAAACACGCACAAGTCGTATTTACCTTTTAAGAAAGCCTTGTAGCCGGCTTCACCGTCGGGAAACAGGTCGGCGTTGTAGCCCTTTGCTTGAAGATACTCTCTCAGCAACATGCCGAGATTTTCGTCGTCTTCGCATAACAGAATACGCAATCTTTCTTCCATAGTTTTATTCATTTATTATTGGTAAAGTAATTATAAATTTCGAACCCTTTCCAAGCTCGCTTTCCACTCTGATGTCGCCTTTCAGCTCTGTAACCATCTTGTGGACGTAAGCCAGTCCCAAACCGAATCCTTTCACATCGTGGCGATTGCCTGTGCTTACACGATAAAACTTCTCGAAAATCTTCTTCAAGTCGTCTTTCTTCATGCCGAGCCCATTGTCGGCAATTGCAATCTCGATGCGGTTTGACGGTAGGTTGCGTGTGGTCACCATCAGCTCCAGTGGCGTGTCTTCGCGACGATATTTCACCGCATTGTCGAGTAGATTGAAAATCACATTGGTGAAGTGCATCTCGTCGACTTTAACCTCTGCAATCTCGGCATCCAGCTGCGAGTCGATTTTCCCGCCATATTTCTCCACTTTGAGCTTGAAGGTGTTCACAATGTTGTGTATCAGCTGGTTGGCATTTACTTCTTGCAGCTTTAGCGTCGCTTTTTGGCGGTCAAACATCGACATTTGCAACACCTTTTCCACTTGAAATCGCAGTCGTTTGGTCTCGTCGTTAATCACCGTGGAGATATGCTCGAGCATTGTGCCGCTCTTTCTCACTCCCGGGTCGTTGAGCATCTGTGCTGCCAGCGAGATGGTGGATATCGGTGTCTTAAATTCGTGGGTCATGTTGTTGATAAAGTCGTTTTTCATCTCCGACAATTTCTTTTGTCGGAAGGCTATCACGATGGTGAACAAAAACACCACGAGCAGTACAAATGTGAAGCAAAACGACGGAATCATAAAGCTTATTGACTTGAAGATGTATTTGTTTCTTTCCGGGAAAAACACATTAATATAATAGCGTCGTGCTTCGGAGTCGTTGGGAAACAATGTCTGGGTAAACATCTCGTTGATGTCGCCGTTCTCGTCGTAGCCAGCCGATTTAGCCACCACTTTGCCATGACGGTCAACGATAGCAAAATCCCATCCCAGCGTAATGCCATTGTTGGCGAGCTCCGAATTGAGGTATGCTTTCATCAATGTGGTGTCGACACGCTCAATAATCGGGCGACTGCTCGACTGGCTGAGGATTGTGAGCACCACTTCGTTGAGAAGGCTTTTTTGATATAAATATTGCTTCTGAAGAGTCTCTTGAAATTTCTTGTACTTATCTTTGTCTCTATTGTAGATTGAGCCGGGTTGGGAACTGAAGTCGGGAGTGCTGTTGTCGTTGAGAAGCGAGTTGCCGGCAATCCCCGGCTCCACCATCAGCAATTCTTCTTCAAGATAATTGCGTGTCTCGTTGCGCTCCAATGTTGTCGACAATGAGTAGAGGCTACGTTTCACTCCTTCGTCGAAATGCTGCTCGCGCATATTTATCATCTCCTCCATATACACAAATTGCATATAGAGAAGCCCGACAAATGTGAGCGCCATCACTATTGTAAGAATCCAAATCGTGCTCTTTTTCATCTCTTTACTTCCTTTTCTCAATCGCAAATGTAATCACTAAATCTTAAATTTGAGCGATTTTTTTATTAAAATTTTGATTTTTAATTAAATCACATTATTATTGTGAATAATTAACTAAAAACCAATTTCCGATAATTGGAATAATAGAAACGATATTTTGTATAAATATTGGTTTAGGTTACTGATTGTAATGAAAATCGGAAATATTGCGAATAATTATTGTTATTTATAAGATTATGGCGTTATTTGCTATTAAGTTGTTGTGTTTATGCACAAAAATTTGTATATTTGCACCCGTTAGACGAAGTAAGCGGTAGCAACTATTTAATTTCGCCTCGCAAGATTGACAATAAGGTTAGATACTTGGATAATCATTAATATATTAATTTAACAACTCCTTTTATGAAAAAGATTTATACTCTTTTGACATTGGCGGTAATAAGCTTGGTAGCATTTACCGCAAAAGGTGCTACAATCACTCTTAACATCGATGATGCTTCACACGTCTCGGTGCAAGTGGCTTATGTAGATACCCCTGTAGTGACAGGTGTTAACACTATTGATGTGGGCGAAGGCTCAAGTGTTTATATCAATGCAGCTGACGGATGTGCTATTAAGTCGGTGGTGCGTGGCTCCAATGGCGTTTCTGAATACATTTACAACATGATTCAATGTAACTTGTGGTGTGGCTCAAGCCAAGATGGCGAATCATGGACTGTGACCACTGCCACGTTAGACGAAATGCGTACCGCCAAGGCATACGTCACTGTAGATGACCCTACAAAAGTATCTCTTCAACTTCAAGGCACTTACTCTCGCATTGACACTTCCGACCCGACTACTTTCCCCGCCAATACTCCGGTGGAAGTTAAGTTTATCCCCGATATGGAAGGTGTAATGACAGTGTCGGCTGCCACTTATGGTGATAACCTTTTCAAGGTAGAGTTGAATGGTACTGTTGTTGAACCCAGCTATGGCACTTGGTATGTTAACCTTACTGAAGGTGCGCAAGTTGTGGTAACAGCCAACTTCCCCGACGAAGACTATCCCGTGAATTTTGTATATAACAGCGAAGATGCCAAAAACGCTATAACCAACGTCACTGTTGATGGCGAGGCGGTGTCAGGCTATAACGATGCCGGCTTTACCGTGCATGCCGGCAAGACCCTTGCTTTCGACCTTAATCGTAGCAATTATGATATCAGCTCGTTTAAGGTAAACGGCGAAGAAAAGATTGATACGTGGAAGACAAGCCACAGCCAAATGATTACCGGTGAAACCACCTTTGAAGTCACAGCTGTGCCTTTCGACAACATCACTGCCACCATCGTGATTGACCACCCCGAGGCTGTGACCTTCTACCACGGCTATTCATATCTTGAAGATGTCATTACTCTCACTGAAGGAGCAAACGTATTGACCTACTCTTCAAATGATGCTTTGGTTACATTTAAAGCCAATGACGGCTATATGATTTCTTCAATCTCCGATGGCACTACCGAATATAAAGATGCTCGCCAAGTGACTCTCACCGACGGCATGGTGCTCACCGTGACTTCCGGCACTTTGGAATCACTCCGTAATGCTTCTGTATTCTTTACCATTGATGAGCCGAGCAAAGTGAAAATCCAACGCTATGGCACATATTCCTATGTTGACACTTCCGACCCTGCAACTTTCCCTGCCAACACTCGTGTGGAAGTGAAATATATCAAGGGCACTGAAGATAACTTCTTAATCGGTGTTCAGAATTATGGCGAAAGCATTTATCAAGTGAAGCGCAATGGTGAGGTTATCGAGCCTTCTTACGGCTCTTACCAAGTGACTGTGGCTGAAAATGATGAATTTGAAGTTGCCGTCAACTATCCCGATCAGGATTGTCCTGTTCATTTCCAATATAGCGAAGACGCTGTTAAGCCGGCTATCTACAATGTTACAGTAGATGGTGTAGCTGTAGAAAACTATAATGATGCTGATTTCAGCGTTAAAGCCGGACAAACTCTTGCATTCAGCATTAATCGTAACGATTATAATTTGGAATCAATGACGGTTAACGGCACTGAAAAACTCTCTTCATGGACTTCTTCGTTCAGCCAGATTATTTCTGAAGAGACGACTATCGTTTTGACCGGTCATCCTTTTGGCACCGTTACCGCCACAATCAATGTGGATAATGCCGATGCAGTGACATTCTATAAGGGCTACTCTTGGCGTGAAGATGTGATTGCGCTCACCACGGGTGCAAACACCGTGACCCTCTCCGAAAACGATGCTATGCTTACATTTGAAGCTAAAGACGGCTTCTATATCGTTTCAGTGAGCGACGGCACCAACGAATATAAAGATATGGGTCAAGTGACTATCACCGACGGTATGATTCTCACCGTGACCACCGGCGAAATCGTGCGCGAAAACAAGATGATTCTTTACGTTAACGACATCACTAAGGCTAACTGGCAATTTGCTATCGACCGTCAAGACCACACTTCTTATTCGGAAGCGGTAAGCGGTTACAATGTAGTGCCCTTTGCCTCCAACGAGGTGCCCTTCGGACTTGGTGCTTATGGTAACTTCTCCACTATGATTGTTTATTTCGATGGTGAAGTTTTGCAACCGGAATCTACCGGCGGCACATACTATATGCTTCCTGCTGCCAACAATTCTGTAGTAAAAGTATTCTTCGATGAAACCCCGGCAACCTACAATGTTAAGTTTACTACCGACTTCGCTGATTCTTCCGACTTTATCGTGATTTCCGACTTGGTTAAGGTAGAAACCGATTGGGCTAATGCTGATGGTCTCTCAGCGCTCAGCGGCACACAATTTAAACTTGTGCTCCCGGATAATATCGAAGAAAATGCCACCGTAACTGTCGACGGCAACGCTATCTCTGCCGACGAAGAAACCGGCTCGTATATCATCATCGCTGATGCCAACAAGAGCGTGAAGATTACCGACAACAGCGGTGTGTCGATGATTGGCGTTGATGCAAAGGCTTCTCGCAATGTTTACAACACTCTTGGCGTGCTTGTGATTGAAAACGCTACCGACGCTCAAATCAAAGCTCTTCCTGCCGGTGTGTATGTGATGGGCGGCAAGAAGATTATTGCTCGCGGCAAATAATCGAACCATTTATAAAAATGACCCGCAAATGTGTGGGTGTTAAATAATTTTAATAGCGACCATTTAGTCGGGAAATTCCTTCTAAATGGTCGCTTTCTTTGTGTTTTGCATAAAAAATTGAATAAAAATTACTATTTTTGCCTACGTTTTAGAAGTAATATAATTATCACATAATATGAAAAAATTTTTACTCTTAGCCTTGGCGTCTGCAACAATGTCAATGGCATATGCAGGCTCGGCACTCGACCTTAACAGCCGTGCAATACTCCGCTCCGCAAGGATGTCGTCGAGCCTCACTACTACACCAAATCTTAAGCAATTGAAGAGTCGCATCGGAATGCCACAAACCCACATCTCGGGATTGATGAAGGTGGCTGACGGTGTGACCAACGAAGCACTGGAAAAAGAGGGCGTAAAAGTATATGGTCGACGTGGCAATATAGTGATGGTGTCGATGCCGACCGACGAGGTGGAGCGCATTGCCGACCTGAAATCGGTGAAGCGATTGGAGCTGTCGCGCGAATTGACACCAATGATGGATGTGGCTCGCGCTGAAGTGGGCGTCGACAAAATACATAGCGGCGATGGTCTGCCTAAGGCGTACACCGGGAAGGGAGTGGTCACCGGCATCGTTGACGGTGGTATGGACCCCCACCACATCAACTTTAAGCATCCTGACGGCACCACTCGCATGGAGTATCTGATGCATATGTATCTCGATTCGTCAAACTCTCAGGGCTATTCCATCGATGAATATCTGCCCGATGACCTCGACCAATTTATCACCGACGACATTTATCAATATCACGGCACCCACACCATGGGCATCATGGCCGGCGGCTATCGTGGCGAAGTCAACGGCGCACGCATTACAAGCGAGTCGCCACTCACCGTGGAGCTGTACAAAGGCGACAACCCTTACTATGGTGCTGCCTATGAGTCGGACATTGTAGCCTCTTGCGGAGAACTTATGGATATGTTTATTGCCTACGGTTGTGAAGGCATTCTCAACTATTCATATTACAACCAAAAGCCGGCGGTAATCAATCTTTCACTTGGCAGTATGGTGGGGCCTCACGATGTGAACAGCGTGATGAACCAATATCTCTCGCTTGCCGGAAAAGAAGCCATAATCTGCGTTTCGGCCGGCAACGAAGGCGATATGCCGTTGGTGTTATCAAAAGACTTCACCGCCGAAAGCTCTACTGTCAAAACATTTATCAAAACCAATGCCAACGGCGAACTCTATGCTGAGAAATACCCTAACTTTCGTTATGGCAAGGTGCATATCTACGGGCAAGATGCCTCGGTGTTTACGGTGAAAGTTGTGGTTTACAACAAGAAGCGTGGCACCGAAACGTTTAATCTTCCCATAGCTGAAAATATGAATGGCGAAGCCATTTATTATGCCACCGAAGGTTATGTACAAGACGGCGATAAGAGTCATGCTAACTTCTCTAAGGCGTTTAACGGTTATGTCGGGGCTGGCTCGTTGATTGATGAAGAGACGGGTCGTTATGAGGTGATTATCGACTATTTTATGTCGGACAATCAGACTTATAATGCCGATGGCAACTATGTGCTTGGATTTATTATCGAAGGTGCCGACGGGCAAAAAATTGATGCTTATTGCGACGGTTCGTTTACCGAATTTTCCAACTTTGACATTGCCGGATGGGATAGCGGCACAACCGACGGCACAATCAGCGATATGGCTTGTGCCAACAATATCCTCACCGTTGGTGCATACAATACGGTGAATATCTTCGGTGCTCTCGACGGCACGGCTTCCGGTTTTCCGGGCATGTATCCTGCCGGTGAAGTGTCGAGTTTCTCAAGCTACGGCACCCTCCGCGACGGTCGCAACTTGCCTCACATTTGTGCTCCCGGCACATCGATAGTGTCAAGTGTAAGTACCCCTTATTTCACATATAATGAAGATGTCACTGCTGACGACTCTTATTTCCAGGCTAAATTCAACGACGGCTCACGCGACAACTACTGGTTTTATATGTATGGCACATCAATGTCGTGTCCGTTAGTGGCCGGCTCAATCGCTCTATGGCTTGAAGCCGACCCCGACCTCACTATCGATGAGGTGAAAGACATCGTTGCCACTACGGCTATCCGCGATGAAGACGTGACGGGCTATACCGGAAATCCCGTGAAGTGGGGCGCCGGAAAGTTTGACGCTTATAGCGGTTTGAAGGAAGTGCTCCGTCGACAAGGCAGCGTGAAAGATATTGATGCCGACAATCGTATGCTCATAAAGACAACGGGCGACAACCGCTATAATATCTTCCTCGCCGGCTCGCAGCAGTTAAGCATCAAGGTGTGTGACATAACGGGGCGCATAGTGAAAAATTTTAGCATCAGTGGCGATGAGACGACACTCGACCTCTCCGGCATGACCTCCGGTATATATGTGGTTAACGTCAATGGTTGCCATAGCCAACGCATAATTGTGAAGTAACAACTAACAGCAATATTTTTATGAAGAATATTTTTAACAGCATTTTCAAAGTGATGGCTGTCGCGGTAGGTTTTGCTGCTGCGGCAACTGCTACCGCTCAAGAAAGCGAAGAGCCTATCATCACTTTCCGTACTGACATCTATAATCAGTCGGGACCTACAAGCACCTATAACATTGTGATAGGTGCCACTGAGGCAGGTCACTACATTGATGTGGACTGTGGCTTCGGGAAAGTGGAGTATGAACTTGAAGAGTCGGTGATGGATTACGATACCGGCACTATGAGCGGCACCATTATCACCTGTCAAGCCACAACCCATGGCGAAGTGAAAATCTATGGAGAGCCGGAGCTCATCGACTATTTCAATGCCGATGGATGCTACATCGAACGCATCGACTTCCCGCGTCTGTCAAACTTGAAGATTTTGAGCATGAGCCACAATATGCTCCGTAGCCTTGACCTCACTCCCTTCACCAATCTCGGAGCTATTTATCTCGGCGACAATCCTTTCACCGAAGAAACTCCGCTCATCATCGGTGGCAACAAGCCCAATCTTGTGATACTTGAGGTGCCTATCGTGGATTGGTTTGACCCGAATTTTGATTTGAAGGATTATCCCAATATGATTTCTTTTGATGCTTACCACACCCTTACGCTCAACAAGATTGACCCCACCGGCTGCCCGGCATTGCGCCAGCTGTCGTTGGAGCTGACTAATGTGGCAAGTGTTGATGTGAGTCAAAACCCGTTGCTGCAAATTCTCAATGTGAGTGACACCAAAGTGACGGAAATCGACGTGACCAACAATCCCAAGCTACGCGAACTCTATTGTAGTCATGGCTCCGGCTCCTACAACTCTTCGTTTAAGATTTCCTCACTCGACCTCACTCACAATCCCGAATTGGTTTATCTGTTCTGTCAATACAACAATCTGCGACAGCTTGATATTTCAGCGTGTGAAAACCTTGTGGGGCTTTATGCCAGCTACAACTATCTCGAGAGCATCGATGTGAGCCACAATACAGCATTGTATAATGTGAAGCTCGACCACAACTGCTTGGACTTTGCCACCTTGCCCATCGACCCGGGCACTTGGGGCGAATATGACGCTTCGCAACGCGAAATGGATGTGGAAGAATCATATGTGCAAGGCACTACCCTCGATTTCTCCGCTCGTGTGCTCCGCGAGGGCTATGAGACGACTGCCACCCTCTATGAAGTGTCGGAATATAATCCTATCAATCCCTCAGTATTGCCCGACGATTACATCACTTTTGCCAACGGCAAAGTCACTCTCAACAAGATTCCCACCGACTCTTGCTATGTGTCGTTTGCCTGTACGGCATTCCCGGGATTGGAAGTGCGCACCAAGAAATTTAAAGTTAAAACGGAGGCGGAATATGGCAAGCCCGACAAGGTGATGTCGTTTAACAGCATCGCCTCAACCGGAAGCCCTGTGAAGTTTGCCATCGGTATCTACGGAGCTTCAGAAGAAACCCCCAAAAACGTGATGGTCGACTTCGGTAACAACACCACCGAGACATTTACAGTCACCGACGATGGCGTCCCCTATATGTATGGCGAAATTGTTTACAACATTCAAGGTGTGCGCTCCGGCTACGGTCCGATAGCCATTTATGTGGATAGCGGCGAAGAAGTGTCGACATTCTATTCGGATAACATTGAGATGACCACCGTCGACGTGTCGGCAATGGCGTCGATGAACGCTCTCTTTTTGAAAAATGCCGGCTTATATAGCATTAATCTCGAGCGTAACCGTTGCTTGGAACACCTTGATTTGACCAACAATAATCTTTACAACATCGACCTTTCGGGTATCAACGAGTATTATGCGAAAAATCGCTTGCAGTTTTTATGTCTCGACGACAATAACATCAGCGAAATCACGCTTAACAATATTCTTGCGTTGCGTGAGTTGAAAATGAAAAACAATAAGATTCAAGACATTGATTTCTCTAATGCCGACAATCTCAGCTTGCTCTCAATCAACAACAACTTGTTTACAGAGCTTAAACTCACTCACTGCACCCAATTGACTAGTCTGTTTGCCGCCAACAACAATATCTCGTCAATCATCTTCCCTGAAGAAAACAACATCAAGGTGATGGATATTTCAGGCAACAAATTCACTCTTGAAACCATTCCCGAGACCAATAGCGGCTACACCTATTACTCTTATGCACCGCAACAACCATTGCAAATTGCGACAAAGGGTCCGGGTTGTGACCTTTCGGCTCAAAATCGCATTGTCGATGGCATAGGCACTCAATACCAATGGCGTAAGGCTTCTGACGGTACCGTTCTTACTGAAGGCGTAGACTATACTATTGCCAACGGCAAGACTCGCTTCATCAACACCGAAGTGGGCAACATCTATTGCGAAATGACCAATGCCGCATTCCCTGATTTCACCGGCGATAAAGTGTATCGCACCACCGAAATCCTCTCTGCCGGAATGCCTACCAACGAAATCGCTTCGTTTGTCACTGCCAACAATGGTGATGCCGTAGTGCTTTCGCTGGCAGCCAATAAGGCAGGTGATGCCGTATATTTCGACTGGGAAGGCGATGGCAATGTGACTCAATATGTGCTTGATACCACCTATCGACTCTTTGATGCCACCACCTATGCCGGAAAGACTGTTAAGGTTTACACCTATGAGCCGACTGAAACGGTGTCGGTGTTTAGCATCACAGGAGCAAAGATGACGTCGTTTGACGGCTCGAAACTCACCGATACCAGGACTATCACCGTCAAAGATGCCGGCTTGAGCGCCATCACCTTGCCGCAATCCTCAAAACTCTGTGAGCTTAACCTCTCGGACAACAACTTCACTTCATTTGACCTTTCTCCCTACAGCGGACTTGTGGCTTTGTCGCTCAACAATAACCGGCTCACCACTCTTGACCTCTCAAACAATTCTAACTTGCAAGTGGCTTCCGCTTCGGGCAATAAGCTCAGCAACGTGGTGCTCAACAACCCCAATTTGTGGGCGCTTTACGTAGGCGACAATCAATTGAAGTCGATTTCTTTCGACAACGCTTTGTCATTGCAACAAATAGAGCTTTCTCACAACCTGCTCACTACGCTTGATGTTGGCAAGTTGTCGCAGTTGCGCGCATTAGCTATCGACAACAACTACTTCCGCTTCTCCACATTGCCGGCTGTGAAATCGGCTTATACTGTCTACTACTATCAGCCGCAAGCACCTATCGAAGTGGCTCCGGTGGAGGGCGTGATTGACCTCGCCTCAGAAGCTGAAATCTCAGGTGTTGCAACAACTTATCGTTGGTATCTTGATATGCCTGCAGTTAATCCCGATACCGGCGAGCTTGAGGGCGAAGAGCTTATAGAAGACACCGAATATAGTATTGATGGTGGTGTCACTCGCTTTATGACTCCGATAGACAATGTGATGTGTGTGATGACCAACGGCTCTTTCCCAAATATGTATCAATGCACTAACCTCTTTGACGTGAAGGAAGCCGGTGTGGATGATGTCGCAGCCGAGGATGTGAATGCTGTGGTGAAGGGTCGCAACATCATTATCTCCACCCCGAGCGTCGCCACTGCTCGCCTCTATAGTGTGAGCGGAGCGTTGATGCGCTCTACCGCTTGCTCTGCCGGCGAATCTGTTATCGCAGCTGTTGAGCCCGGCATTTATGTGCTCTCAGTGGGCAAGGCGGTGTTTAAAGTGATTGTGAAGTAATACTTTTCATACTGCAATAATCAAGGGGTTGCATCGCTGTCGGTGCAACCCCTGATTGTTGTGTGTCGGACGCTGACAGAAGTGCTATAAGGCTAAATGGGAATGGATAAGATTGCAATACAAGTTGAAGTCAGAATAGTATACGCATTTCCCCCGGACGGTACCCGAGTGGTTGTGGAGTCAGAAGGTTAGTGCCTTACCACGAGAGGCGTATCCGGCGTGTTGACACATGCGATAAAAAACTCATGGATGGGAGTCGGCTGAGACCAATTCAGTCCTTGGATACGTCACAAGAAAAGGGTAGTGATAGAAAAACAAAGAGTCGACCCGGTTTGGGCGACCCTTATGCTTTGTTTTTGAATTATATGTGTTACAAAACCACTTTTGTTGTCTTTTCGGCAACTTTGACGATGTATATTCCGTGCGGCATTTTGATAGTAGCATCTGAGCCACGATAGAGCAATGTGCCGCTGGTCGAAAAAATTTCAGCGATAGCGCCGTCAGCACCACTGATGCTAATTGCGCCATCGGCGGTAGCCACTTTC
>SFVH01000028.1 GCA_004561555.1 bacterium | reverse complement strand
GATGATTGCCGCTTACTACGCCTTGGCTACACTAACCATCGAAAGCAACACTCTGGAGCGAGCATCCACCGAGGGCGAAAATGCGGGCTTTATCCTGAGGGAGATTGCTGAGGTATATCCCAATCTCTACTTCCGCAACTCCTACGACCCTACCACCGGCAGGCGTATCAGACATCCCGGTTTTCACACCAACCGCCACACCAAACCGCTGATTATCAACTCCTACATCGCTGCCGTGCGCGACCGCCGTTACATCGAGCACTCCAACGACGCCCTCAACGAGCTCTTGCAATATGAGCGACGCGACGACGGCTCTTACGGCGCAAAAAAGGGTTGCCACGACGACCGGCTCATCACTCGTGCCATCGCTATGTTTATCCTCGACGAGTTGAGAGGAGCAGAAGTGGAGCAGTCCGATTTGTCCGATTTAAAGTCTTGTTGGTGATGTTTTTTTGTAGTATGTGGGGTACTTATGGATTATTTTCCGTAATTTTGCGATTATGAATACGAATATTGACATTTTACAAGACGAAATAATCGATGAGTTCAGCGGCTTCGGCGATTGGATGGATAAATATTCCTACATCATCGAGATGGGTAATGCGCTTCCGCCTATCGACGAAAAGCATAAAACCCCGGACAACATCATCGAGGGGTGCCAAAGCAGGGTGTGGCTCAACGCTTCCTACGAAAACGGCATCCTCAGCTTTGAAGCCGACAGCGACGCTATTATTGTGAAGGGCATCATCTCTATGCTCATTCGAGTACTCTCCGGACATACCCCTACGGAAATCCTTAACGCAAATCTTTATTTTATCGACGAAATAGGGCTGTCGGAACATCTCTCGCCCACTCGCAGCAACGGCTTGGTGGCTATGGTGAAGCAGATAAAGATGTATGCCCTGGCTTACAAAACCAAAGAGGAGACTCAACAATGAAACTACAAATGAAAAATCCGCTCGCAATTGCACTAACCACTCTGATGGTGATTATGATGGCAGCCTACTCGGCTCTACCTATTTATGCTATGCCTATATTCGGAGTAGCTTATGGTTGGGAATATATCAGCGCTCTCGCCGAAGCCGGCAAGTATTTCGACGTCATCCCGTTCTTGATGCCTTATTTCGGGGGCATCGCCGTCACTGTCTGCGCCTTCAGCAGTAGTCGCGGCCTACATCTGCTCTCAGTGTCGTTTTCCACTCTCCCTGCAATGTTTTTCGGCTATTTCGCCTACATCCTCTCTTCAGCACTAAAGTCAGGGATGTTTAGCGAAGTAGTGACGCTTTCGATGGCTATGCATTGGAGCGTGTGGATGAATCTGGCGCTCTCGTTGGTGGCTATCATCATCTCCGTAATAATGGTGAAAGCTGACAATAAAAAATTCAAATACGGATTGATTAAATAACAACCGATAATTTTTACCGATATGATTGAATTTTGCAAAACTCTGTGGATGGAAAATCAGACTCTGGCTATCCTCTGTGCCATCCTTGTCGTAGTGGTGCCATTGTTGGTGTTCTACGTCGTGAAAGCTCTCAAAGAGCACCCGAAAGGGCTCATTCCCGCCGCTCTCGCCAACATGGGCGAACGCTTCGGCTACTACATTATGAACGCGGTGCTATTGCTCTTCCTCTGCTCCAAATTCGGCATCAGCGACGATGCTGCCGGATGGATTTATGCCGTGTTTTATTTCTTGATTTATGTGCTTAGTTTGCCGGGTGGTATCATCGCCGACCGCACTCAAAAATATAAAGCCACTATCATCAGCGGTTTGCTCGTGATGGCTTTGGGCTACGGTTTGCTCTCAATCCCGGTGTTCGCCGAAGCCACAGGGTTCTCATGGGTGCTCGTATTCACCTGTATCGCTCTCTTACTCATCGCTGCCGGTAACGGTTTGTTTAAGGGTAATCTCCAAGCTATCGTCGGTCAAATGTATGACAACTTCGAGGCTGAAGCTGCCAAAAAGGGCGAAAGTGAGCTCGCCAAAGCCAAATCAAAACGCGATGCGGGCTTCCAAATCTTCTATGTGTTTATCAACATCGGAGGCGTGATTGCTCCCTTTGTCGCTCCTTTGCTTCGCACTTTCTGGCTCAAAGTCCACAATTTAGCTTACAATGCCGACCTCCCGCGCCTCTGCCACATGATGCTCGACGGCTCCAATATGAGCGAAAGCGATATTAACAACCTCAACGAGCTGGCACAAAAAGCAGGTCACAGCGGGGTGGTGGATGCCGGATTCTGCTCGCAATATCTCGAAACATTCAACACCGGTGTGCATCTCTCGTTTATTGCCTCGGTGGTGGCTATGCTCATCTCGTTTTTCATCTTCGTAGCAGTGATGAAACGCTTGCCTAACCCGGCTAAGAAGGTAAAAGCGGCTGCTGTGTCGAAGGAAGAATCGGCTGAAAACGCAAAAGAGATTCGCCAACGCTTATATGCTTTGTTTGCAGTGCTTGGTGTAGCGGTGTTCTTCTGGTTTTCTTTCCACCAAAACGGCCAATCGCTCTCGGTGTTCGCCCGCGACTTCGTGAAGACCGACTCGGTGGCACCGGAAATATGGCAATGCATCAACCCATTTTTCGTGATTGTCCTCACCCCGATTATCATGCTGATTTTCGGAGCATTGCGACGCAAGGGTAAAGACTTCTCAACACCTAAAAAAATTGCCCTGGGTATGTTTATCACCGCATTGGCTTACATCTTCCTCTGCGCCATTGCAGTAATCAACAACTATCCTTCGGGAGAAGAATTCAAAGGCTTGAGCGAGGCAATGAAGATGGCAGTGAAATCGGGTCCGGAAGTGCTGATTATCACCTACTTCTTCCTCACTGTCGCCGAACTGTTTATCTCGCCGCTGGGATTGTCATTTGTGTCGAAGGTAGCGCCGAAGCATCTCCAAGGCATCTGCCAGGGCTTGTGGCTCACCGCAACGGCTATCGGCAACCTCTTCATTGCTCTCGGGGTAACAATGCTCAACAGCTTCCCCAACCAATGGATGACGTGGGCGGTGTTTGCAGCATTCTGCCTCCTCTCAATGGGTGTGATGCTCAGTATGCTCAAATGGCTTGAAAAAGTGACGAAATAACAACTTTGCAAACCTACCGTATAAATCATTGCAGGCACCGTGTCGCGCTGACACCGTGCCTGCTCTGTATTCTGTAGGTTTGATTGCTACTGCGGTAGGATGTCGAGGCGCACAAGGTTGATGCGAGTGGCTGACTGCTTGAGGATGGTGAAGGCAAGGCGGTCGAGGAGAGTGAAGGTGTCGCCCTCTTGAGGTATCTCCCCACGCGAGTAGAGGATAAATCCGGCAAGTGTCTGATATTCTTCGTTTTCAGGTATATTCAAGCCATACTTCTCGTTGATATATTCGATTTCGATGCGTCCGGAGAACTTAAACGAAGTGTCGGAGATTTTCTCCTCCACAAGTCGACGCTTGTCGTGCTCATCTTCGAAGTCGCCGAAGATTTCTTCCACAAGGTCTTCGAGGGTTATCAGACCGCCTGTGCCGCCAAATTCGTCGACGATGATTGCGATGCTTCGCTTCTCGGCGAGCATACGGCGCATCATCACGTTGGCGAGCATCGACTCCGGCGCATAGACAACCGGCTTGATGCGCTTTTGCCATTCAGCCGACGGGTCGAAGAGCTCGTTGACGTGGATATATCCCTCGATGTTGTCGATGTCGTCGCGATATACAATGATTTTCGACAATCCCGTAGCTGTGAAGCGACGACGCAAGCGTTCGCGGTCGGTGGTGATATCTACGGCAATAATCTCGTTGCGAGGCACCATACAGTCGCGGAGTAAGGTGCTGGAAAAATCGAGTGCGTTCTGAAAAATCTTCACCTCATGCTCTATCTCCTTCTTTCCTTCGGGAGTAGAGGACGTTTCGTCGATGGTGCGACGCAGATAGTCGTCGAGCTCGCTGATGGTGAGCAGTGCCGACCGCGGCGCTCCCTCCTTAGCTCCAAACAGCTTCATCAACCCCTTCGACACCACCGATGAGAGCCATGAGATGGGGAAAAGCATCCAATAGACGATGTAGAGCGGAAGAGCGAAGTTGCGAAGCGAGCGGTTGGGATTGATGCGGAAAATAGATTTCGGCAGAAACTCCCCGGTGATAAGAATCACCACGGTAGAGATGATTGTCTGCACCGTGAGCACGAGTGCTTCGTTGTCGCCCACCCAATCGACAATAGGATTGTGGAGCAAGATGGCAAAGCCGATGCCATACACCACAAGCATAATGTTATTTCCAACGAGCATGGTGGAGATAAACATATCCTCATGGCGGTAAAATGTGTTGATAATACTACTTGTCAAACCTTTTTTCTGCATATCTACGCTTGCCCTCACCTTGTTGGAGGAGATAAAAGCGATTTCCATTCCCGAGAAAAATGCCGAGAAAGCAAGCGAAACTATAGTGATTATTAGCGCAGTATAGAAGTCCATAGCAATTATTGGAGAGAATTGTTGCTGTTTTGTGGCACCGGGAATATACCCGACGGACTGAGTATGAGATAATTAGTAAGATTTTCGTCGGAGCGAAAACCCTTGCCTTCGATGATGCGGTCGGACTTCTCGATGTGCACAAACGAGTCGGAGCGCACTTCGTGGAGGTCTTGATACCAGAATATTTGCTCCGTAGCAATAAGCTCCCGCTTCACATTACTAATGCGCACATTGCCGTCGAGCCGCCACACTCGCTCATTTTTCAGATAAAGAGCCGAATCACATCTGATAGTGGCTTCCACCTTAAAATCACTGTCAAACTTCTCAAGGAGCAAACCCTTAGGGAACTTCCAACATGGCTTTTTAGCCTCGTCGTAGACATACCAAATCATTGATGTGATGCGGTATTTGGTCATTCCGGAGTCAGAGATAAGCGTCTTGACATTACGGGTGACCATCGTAGCAATGCTGTCGGGATTAGACGGTGTATTTATCACATCCTTCTTCCTCTCTTTGCAAGCGGGGAGAAAGGCGGAAATGACAAGAATAAGAATTAATATAACAGGCGTTATTCGCACGATTAACGTATTTTATCCTTCCAAAACGCCATCTCCTTATAGTTGATTGAGAGCGTGATGGAATAATAATTTTCAGACACGAGCGAGGCGGGATAGGCTTGCCGATGCTTCCATTCAAAACCGATGTTAATCATCGTCTTTTGCGCCATTGTGGGCAGCCCAAAACCACAACCGAGGGTGTATTCACGCACATTGTTGTCGCCCACCATAATGTAGTCGCGAGTATAGCTTCCACCAAGGCGGTAAGCGATACGTTGTAAGAAAGAGCCTCGTTCGCGAGGTATATATTGCACCCCTACCCCGGCTTTGTAGCGGTCGGCGAAATTAGCTTGATAAAGATGCTCCACCACTTGCGAACCCTTATTGTGATAAGAGATACCCGGGAAATTCACCTTGCCCCATTGCTGGAGAGCGAAGTCAGCCTCCACCATGAGCGAGCGGTTGTAGACGTAGTTAAGACCGAAAGCAAAGGCATTAGGACGAGCATACCCCTCCGGACGGAGGCGTATCTCGTTGATAGTGTCCGGCTTTGAGTCGCCCGACACGTCATATTTGATAGCCCACGACTTTCCATGGAAATCCTTTTTAGGCGAATAAGTGAAGCCCACACCGAAGCGGTGCTTATTCATCTGATAGGCATATTGCAAACCCAGCGTCACGTCCCAGTCGCGCACTTGCACCACTTGCTCGAAAAGCGATTGAGACGTTGATATGATATAAGTGTCGTTGACAATGGTGCCGAATTGATATGCTACATTCACACCGAGCGACAAGCCGTCGAGCGCACCGTTAAACAAGCCGTCAAACGGACGGGCAGCAAATCCGGCATAGAGATTGTTGAGACCGCCATAACCCGAGATGCTCTCCGAGCCGGTGGTTCCTCCCACATCATTTTTGAGGTCATTGCCAAAGGAATAGCCCACAGTAGTGTAAGGTACAAGCCCGATGCTACCTCCCATACGCTTGCCAATGGGAAATTGCAGAGTCATATAGTCAAGACCTCCTCCAAACGACTTGCCCGTGTTGCCATTTTCCTCTGATTTTAGTTGTGTGAGGTCGATACCGATATCCCAATGAAGAGTGAGCGAGTCGGCAGCGGCATAAGAAGCCGGATTCATCACATTAATCTGACGACCGTCAGCCATAGCGATACCCACGCCACCCATATTACGTTGCGCACTTGTGGCGAAATCGCCAATCATACCATATCCGAACCGCGAATAAGGCGATTGCTGATTTTGCGCGTTAGCGCTGAAAGAAGCAGCCACTGCGAGGGCTGCACATAAAAGACCTTTATAAATATTCATTGTATTCAAAAATTCTATTTAAACCAAAAGCTACCAAATGAGGCTCTACCGCCACATCGATGTCGGCATTGGCGGCAATCAAAGCAGCATCGCCCCCCGTGACAATCACCTTATCGACATTTAGGCGTCGAGCAATTCCCTCCACCTCCAAAGTTGCCCCTATCACCGCACCGGCACGGATGGCAGTGGAGGTGTCGTATCCAATTATCGGCGTTTCACCGTCTGAGCCTACCAACGGCAATAAAGCACATCTGTCGGCGAGTGCCTTGAGTCGCAAGGTTATGCCCGGCGCAATGTTACCACCCTTAAACCGCCCGTCGGCAGTGAGATAGTCGAGGGTCATTGCCGTACCTGCATCCACTACGAGGCAATTGCAACGAGGCGCCACCACCATAGCTCCCACAGCTGCGGCAATGCGGTCGTAACCGAGTGTTGCCGGCGAAGCGTAGTCGATGGTCAGCGGCAGCGGCAAGTTGCGGTGAAGTGCCGACACTCTGCCGTTCCAACCATTGAGAGCGGCGAGGATAGCCTCCATATTGTCAGCCACCGAGCAACACATCACTCCACAAGGCTCAAAATCAGCTCTCAGCTCCTCGATAACCGACTTCGACAAAGCGTCGACACGCCTCAATGCGCACACTTTACCATCGATAAAGAAATGCACTTTTACAGCGGAGTTGCCATGGTCGATTGTCAGACATCGTTTCATTTCGAGAGCAAAAGTAGTAAATACCGCTTAATTATCAGTGAGTTTTGCATATCAAAACGTCGTAAAAGCGTAATTTTATGTTTTTTTATCGACAATCCGAGATAATTATCCTATTTTCCTTTTGCTTCCTTTTTCAATACACGGTCAATCATAAACGAGGCGTATACCTGGATTACCGCTCCAGCGGTGAGGAAGCCGAGCCATGTGGAATGATAGGGGTCGGAGAGCAAAAACAAAGCCGAGATGAGATAGCATAGCGACGACCAAAACTCGATGGCTTGCAGACGGCGCACTCTAAGAGAATATTTCTTCACCTTACGGCTACCCAGACGTTGCAACACCCTTACCACCACGATGATAAATGCAGCAGCCACAAAGATATACCTCAGCCACGGATAAAGCGAATAAGAATTCAACACCAACGGCAGAAATGCCGACACCAACAGCGCCAACATACCGATGGAAAGTAGAATGTTGAGAATAACTTCTTTCTTCATTATATGGGAAATTAATTATTTACGATATAAACATCTTCATTGTCACGCTTGAGGAGATACTCCTCACGCATAATCCTTTCGAGTGCTTGCGGCTCTGCTTTCAGACGACGCACCTTCTCCTTGTAGACATAGGTAGAGTCGTTGCATGCCTTTATTTCCGCCTTGAGCTGCTTAATCTGATTGTCATATTCCACGACCTTCATATAATTGTAGTCGGAGAAAAAAGTGATATAAACGCCAAACCCGACTATGATGAAAATCAGGAAATTAAACTTCTTGACAGAGGATAGTAAATTTTTAAAAGCCGCCATAGTACACATCCATTAAAAAACACCACTATTCGTTGAGGAGGTCGGGACGCAGCTCGCGAGTGCGCTTCAGAGCCATCTCGTGTTTCCACTCATCGATTTTAGCCTGGTGACCCGAAAGTAGGATGTCGGGCACCCGCCAACCCTTATATTCAGCAGGACGCGTGTAGACCGGTGGCGCCAGAAGATTGTCTTGAAACGAATCGCTGAGAGCCGACTGCTCGTCGCCGATAGCGCCCGGTATTAGCCTCACGATGGCGTCGGTGATAATCACTGCGGGGAGCTCGCCTCCGGTGAGCACATAGTCGCCGATGGTGATTTCACGAGTGATGAGATGCTCGCGGATGCGATAGTCTATGCCCTTGTAATGACCGCAAAGGATAATCAAGTTTTTGCTGAGCGACAGTGCATTAGCCATCGGCTGGTCGAACTTTTCGCCATCAGGAGTGACGAAAATCACCTCATCGTAGGAGCGTTGCTCTTTGAGGGCGGAGATGCAACGGTCGATAGGCTCGATTTGCATCACCATCCCTGCCTCGCCTCCAAAAGGATAGTCGTCGACATGGCGATGGCGGTCGAGCGAATAGTCGCGGAGATTGTGGACCACAATTTCCGCTAATCCTTTCTGTTGAGCCCTTTTAAGAATCGAACAGTTTAGCGGCGACTCAATCATTTCCGGCAACACTGTAATAATATCTATGCGCATATCATCGACAAAGGTAGTAAAATACAGGGAGATATGCAAGTATTATAATCAAGAGTGGACGAGCAAATGTTGGCTGTTAAGACCAACTATTTCAGAGACCATGATGAAGCATAGAGGTCGAGGGCTGACAACAGGAAGTCGTCGGGGAGCGACTTTTCGACGGCTGCATTGGCTGCAGCAAGTAGGTCGGGGTCGGGATTATTGAGCTTCGACAAGGACTCTACATATAGATTTGCCACCGACTTTGTCATCAATCCGGAGCGCAAGAGCCGGCTAAACCATTCGCACGCTTCATCGTATTTCTCAATATAATAAAGCATACAACCTTTGGCGGCATAGGCGAGCGGGAACTCGTCGTTGCACGCCTCATCGAGAAACTTGAACGCATTGTCGCAGGAGTCGGCAGGCAGATATTCGGCATATTTTGTAATCAACTCTAAAGTTTCATACTTAGCAGCATCATCGCAAGCGGCAGCCTTGAGGAGCATGTTCAGACAACTGTCGGCGACCTCAGCAACCTTTCCGTTGTCATCAGCTTGTCGGATAATAGCCTGCGCCTTGAGCGCCACACCCTCACAAGCCCCCTCTGCGAGAAGAAGATTTGCATAGTCGATAACCTTGTCGTAGTGCTTTAGGCGAAGGTTAGACATAGCTTTGAGATAGACACCGAAGAGAGTAGTGTCGGGCTGCTCGAGATTGCAATATTGCTTCTTAAACGATGCCGACTTACTATTGGACACCGTCACCGCCATCCATTGCAATGCCAAGAAGTACTGTCGCTTACCATAGGAGCCATCTCTCAACACCTCAGCATAGTCCCACTGTGCCAGATGCGACCCTTCAGCAGCAGCACGCCTCAGATAGAGGAAAGCCATGGTGGAATCTTGCGGCACATACTTGCCGTCGCGACGCAACTTGTAGAGGTGATAGGTGGCTTGCGGGAACTTAGCGACCGACGCCTGCGAAATCAGCTCGACGCCACGCACGGTATCCTGCTGAGTACCCTTGCCGTCGAGACGCAACATACCACTGAAATAAGTACAATTGACATCCCCCATCTCCGTGCCGCGGTCGAAGAGCTGCAACGCCCTACCCTCATTCTTGGTGTTGAGACACAAAAGCGCCCCCTCTCTCATAGCGTCGACGCTACCCAAGATAGCCGCCCTCTCAAAAAACTCTATTGCCAATTCGGGATTACGCTTCACCCCCATACCATTGCGATAAGCAATAGCCGCCACCACCGCATCAAATGCCGTAACCTCCTCATCCTGCGGTGAAGCGGGCAAGAAGTCGGAGTTACCCTTTTTCAAAGCATTCATATAGAGCGACACAGCCTTTGCCGAATCTTGTTGCACAGCATATCCATAGCGATAGCACATCGCCATCTTCTCAATGGCTTTAGCATTACCCTGCTTGGCTGCCGCCGCCCACCATTTGAGTGCCGTTTCATAGTCTTGTTTCACACCGTTGACACCCTCGAAATACCATGAGGCGAGAGTGGTCTGCGCCACGGCATCGCCATCGGCAGCAAGGCGGAACACCTGCTGAGTCTCAACCTCTGAGGCGACAGACTTTGTGGCAAAAAGACAAAAACATATACAAAAAAGAATCACACGTCTCATATCACACACTAATATTTAAAACAACACTTAGACAGCACGTCATGCCACCACCCCCTATCACAATAAGCATCCGCATCCCCACCGGCAAGGACATTGGCAAACGCCTCGGCAGAGGGCAATCGGCGCTTAGACTTACGCTGCATCGCCCCCATCACAGCCGCTCTGACAGACGGCGACACATCCGCAGGCAGCAATCGCTCCACCACCTTGTCGGAAATGCAGTCGGCGCGTGGCGGCTCCACCGCCGAGAGCATATATAAGAGAGTAGCGCCCAGCGAATATACATCGGCACGCGGTGCAGGGGCAATGATGCGGAAATAGACCTCCTCGGCAGCAAACCCATCGCTACAACACACGGCATTGACCTTTTTCACCCCATCAACAAAAGCCGAGGCAAAATCAATGACAACCGGGCCATCGGGGGTGACAATAATATTGTCAGGAGCAAGGTCGAGATGATACACACCAAGATTATGCAGACGCTTAATGATTTCAGCCACCTTCGCTATCAAATCGCATGCCTCAGAGCAAGGCAACTTGCCACGGCGGGCAACCAATTGCTCAATCGTGTCGCCCACCAGAGGCTTCAGCACCTGATAGGCGGTACCGATAATCGAATAGCAATCGTGCTCACCCTTAATAATCGTAGCCTTAGGCAACACAGAGCGGAAGCACTTTTCGTCAGATTTCAATACCACCCGAGGCATCCGGATTAGTTATTTCAGGCTTCGACTGCTTCTCCTTACTTTCGGCAGCCTCGCGCTTTGAATTACTACTTCGTTCGGCAGCTTGATTAGCCACAGCGTCGGCCTTATCCTTGGCTTCGGCTTGAGACGCGGCATTATCAGATTGCGGTTTGGAGGTCGGCTTATCCTTCTGTTTCGGCGACTCCCTCTTTTCAGACACCTCGTCGTCGTCATCATCCTTCTCCGAAGGCACACTACGACTCACCGCCTCATTATCCTCAGGACTCTTTGCCATTTCCACCTTCTCCGGGACATTGGCAGACTCCGACTTTTCAGCTCCTGAGCCAAGCCCCCACCACAACAGCGCCGCAATAGCCACAACAGCCACAACAGCCACGATGATAGTCAATAGAATACCCTTTTTCTGCTTTTCCGCATTGGAAGTGGTAGCCTTAACCGACTTTTTGCGGTCAGCAAAATTTACAACGCGAGTAGTAGTGTCGGGAGCGGCAATCGGCGCTGAAATTTCCACCGTAGTTTCCGGCACATCAGCCACCACCGAAGCCACAGAAACAAGGTAAGCCGTATTATTATCATCGCTCGTCACACACAGCGCCGCAATCTGCGCACACTTCTCGGCATCGGAAGCCTGCGACGACAAAATCTGCACAATCATGTCGTCGGATACACACTTCAGCACCCCGTCGGAACATAGAAACACATAGTCACCCTGACGCACGTCAGCGACATTCACCGATGTTGCCTCCGAAGGTTGTTGGTCGGGCTCAGGCACACAAATAGAGCGAGTGATGACATTACGGTCGGGATGAGTTTCCGCCTCCTCCTTAGTAATCACCCCCGCCTTGACGAGAGCATTAACCAGCGAATGGTCTTCAGAGCGATAGACGATACCTAATCCCGGGCGCACATAATAAATACGACTGTCACCGATATGGGCAAGGAAGCAACCTCCGACATGGAAGGCAGCGAAAGTGAGCGTGGTAGCCATCCCTTGATTAGACGGCGAGGACACTTGCGCCAAGGCGTTGAACGCACCGGCGAGCACCTGATTAAACTCCTGTTCGCCAAACGGCTTGGAGAAATCGTAGGAAGCGAGCGCATTCTCAAAATAACGGCACACGGTGGCACTTGCCACCTCTCCTTTTGCCTGTCCGCCCACGCCATCACACACGACGAAGAAACGTTGAGCCGACGACGGCACATCGCAGTTAGGGCAACGCGAATCCTCTTGGTTAGGACGCATGCCCGGTTGCGAAAACGAATATGCTTGATTGAGTTGGATAATCATAACTATCAGAGTTTTATTTCCTTAGACTTTTGAAATACGAAAGTGGAGCGTCCCAACACAAAAGAATCTCCAAACTCGAGGAAGACGCTGTCGCCTTGCGACACCGGACGGCCATTGACCATCACCTTATTGGTTGAGCGTAGTACACATAACTTATAAAGGAAACTTCCATTATTACTTACAGAAGCGGAAATTTTCACAGATTGTCGGCTCATAGTGGGGTCATCGACATTGATATCAGACAGCGCCATTGGATCGTTTCGCCCAATGATGTAATCGCGCGCCTCCGATAGGTCGAACACCTCGTCGTGCTTCATAAATCCCTTTTTCAGGAGCAACTGACCTGTCACGAGCACCTTGTTAAACCCGATGCCGAGCACTTTGGTCTTTCCATCAGCATCGTTATCGAGCGGCGGTGCAGGTTGAGGCGTTGGCTGAGGCGTTGGCTGAGGCGTTGGCTGAGACGTTGGCTGAGGCGTTGGCTGAGGCGTTGGCTGAGACGCAGGCTGAGACGCAGGCTGCCATTGATAAGCCACAAGATTGCCACACTTAGGGCACTTTATCTGATGTTCTCCCGGCTTTGGATTGCGTATACGCAACTTCACTCCACACGAGGTGCAGTATTTCACAATCAAATCTTCCTGCGGTGCTGGCTGAGGTTCAGGTTGTGGCACAGGCGGCGGCACAGGCTGAGGTTCAGGTTGCGGTGCAGGTTGCGGTGCAGGCTGAGGTTCAGGTTGCGGAACAGGTTGCGGAACAGGCGGCGGCACAGGCTGAGGTTCAGGTTGCGGAACAGGTTGCGGAACAGGCGGTACGGGTTGTGTCTTATCCACAATTTTCACATGAAACGCATTATTGCAAGCCACACAGGTGACCTTATAAACACCGGGCTTCATAGGATTGCGCATCCGCATCTGCTTACTGCAGTGCGGACACGTAACATTTATTGTCTGAATAGCATTATCCATAATAAACAACTAAAAAACTAACCGAGGTCGATAATATCCTGTTCGAAAGAATTATCATTGAGAGCCACATCGTTACCGCTTTCGATATACTCCGGAGTGTCAAGATGCTGTTGTGCATACATCAGTTCGATGTCGGAAGCCGATACACCACCGATTTCAGCAATCAAAGAACCATCGGTATCCACAGCCGCATCAAAGATATTATCGCCGTTTACATCAACGAGCACCATATCATTACCCTCACCGTCGGTGACATAAGCTTGCATCTGAAGCTCGCCGTCGACGGTATATACCTCTTGCATACCATCCACCACAAAGGGGAAATCAGCTTGAGCGGCATCCACTTCGTCGATAGCCTCACCGCTGATAATATTTTCAGCCACCTCATTGGCATCCACCTCGGGAGCGATAGGTTCGACAACTTCTTGCGCCACGGGCTGCGGCTCGGCAACTACAGGCTGTGGCTCCACCACTTCCGGCTGCACTTCAGTTACTTCCGGCTGTACTTCAGCCACTTCCGGCTCTTGCTCTACAACCACCTCTTCGGCGTCAGCCAAAGGTTGCTCCTCGGCAGTGAAATGCACATATGCAATACGAGCTCCGACACCGGTAGCAGCACCTGCCACCATACCTGCGGCACCCGAAACGACACCCGCTACAACCGACTTTCCGGCACCATTCTTCTCCTCGGCATCAGTCAATGAAGCATTATTTTGCCGATTAGACTTCAATTCGCTATTTAAAACTTTTGTACTCATAATATGAATGATTTTTCTGATGTAAAGATACGACTACGATAATTCGATTACCAAATAAAAAACTCTGTTTTGTACGAACATAGGGTTTTTTTTGACGAAAACAGAATCACCATGTCGTTACGACCATCGAATGGCATCTTTTAGAAGTTATCAACTGCGGATGCTGCTTGTCGGTATTGCCCGAAAGGCGGTCGACGTCGTCGGCACGCGAAGTCACATCCTGATAGATATATTTAAAGAGTTCGATAACAGTGATTTGCTTGTTTTTGTCGAAATCAGCCTTACCCTGCATCCCCTTTAAGAGAGCTTGCGTCATATAACTTGTGAGCACAAAATTGCGCTCTTCGCGCGAATATTCGCTTTTACGGCTTGACGCCATCACCACCACATCCTTTCCCGGAAGAGCGATGTCGTCGGCGATAGAGCCCGAATGGCAAGCGTCGATAAACAAAATAATCTCCTTAGACTTCAAAGCAGCCAACGCGGAATTGAGCTCAGAATAGTATAGTGGTTTGTCGTGGGTAAGGATGAGCGAATTGGCACCATGCCCGCTGAAAAACATCACGAAACGGTCGGAAGCCACAGCCTGAGCGGCAATGGTATTAATCACCGAGAGGATGTTGTCGTGGGTGGCATTGTCACTTGTAAGTGTCACCACATCTTTCGCTTGTGTCTTCATCACGGAAGCGAACTTGATGGCATCCTTACCCGAATAAACCAAGTCGGGCACTTCCGGGTCTTTATATTCAGCGACCCCTACAGAAAGCACATATGTACGTGCTGTTGCCGGCAAAACGAGCAGCAACAGAAAAAATACGGCAACAAAAAATCTTATCGAATGTTTCATATCAGTTGATTATTAACGGATTATCAAGAGTGAGCCTTACAAACCATACATTGCTGCTTATCGATTTCGAAATCGGAAAGCGGACGACCGCAACGAGGACAAATGAGGATGTGCTGCTGACGCTCATAAACCTTTTGCATTTTATTTTTCCCCGAAGAGAAAAAATTCCAAAGCGGAGGCACGAGCATACCCACACGGAGAATCATCATCTGAATATTGTTTTTTATGCCCGGAATAAAAGTGATGCCAATCAACATCATCGACAAAAGGATTTGTATCAGACCTTTATAACGCTGACGGTTAGCCATTTGTTCGCGTTGCTTCTTAAAAGAATTGCGCATATTCCTCAAGATGTTAAACTCATAGGCATAATTCTCAGGGTCAGGCTCAAAAGCATGGTGCGCCATAAACGAATAGCCGTTGGCGCTCTCATCGCCGAGCCGAATCACCGAATCCTCATTAATATAAATTTTGGCGACACGAAGAAACGAGCCGTCCGCCTTACGGACAAACGTACCGTTTGTGGAATTGAGGTCTTCAAGCAGCCATTTACCGCCCACGATAGAAATGCGAGCATGATGACGGCTGACTCCCGCATTCTTAATGGGGAACTTTTGCTCCCCCTCCTTACCAATAATAATAGACTTATCCATAGCAAACGATTATTGATTAGAGAAATTATTAATAATCAAATCCTTATAAGCCTTAAGCAATGCCTTTGGCACTTCGAGCATATGGCTGTGAGTCTGATTGTCAGAGAGAGTGATACGTTGCTTGAGAATATTGATGTGGGAGAGATAATTTTGATTAATCATCAGACTTCTGCCCAGCCTTACAAACGGGCTTTTCCTATCCGCAGGGATAACCTTCTTAATCATCTCTTCCATCTTAGAGATGCCCATGGTTGCCATCACTTGCATACCTTCGATATAAACGATACGAGTGTAGTTGCCGTTAGCCGCCATATAAGCCACCTTCTCGAGGTCAAGAATATACATCTCATCGCGCGAATTCAAACAAAGCTTTAACATATCTCATAATGCAGATTAGTTAGAGAAAAAATGGTTTTGTCGAAGGCAAAAGTAAAGAATATTTATCAAAAAACCTTTAAATGATAGGATTTTTTACCACTCCCTGCTTTTTTTTGTTTCAAAGAAGCGAAAAAATTTGGTCAAATGAAATGTTTGCGTTACCTTTGCAAAGCTAAAAGAAAAAGCACGGGCGAATACCAGAGTGGCCAAATGGGGCAGACTGTAAATCTGCTGGTTTTTACCTTCGGTGGTTCGAATCCATCTTCGCCCACATTTTAATACTCCCAAGAAAGATTGATATTTTCAGCGCCTTTATGAGGCGCTTTTTTGTTATGCTATGGAATAATTACTAACTTTGTGCCTATGAAACCGCTATTTTTAATAGGATATATGGGGTCCGGAAAATCGACCCTTGGCAAAGCCTTGTCGCGGATGACAGGGAGCAACTTTATCGACCTTGATGCCTACATAGAAGGTCGCTACCACAAGACCATCAAAGAAATCTTTGCCGAACGCGGCGAAAGCGGCTTTCGCCATCTTGAGAGCCGTATGCTCGATGAGGTATCGCTGTTTGAAGACACCATCATCTCCTGCGGAGGTGGCACCCCCTGCTTCGGTGACAACATGTCGCTAATGAACTCACGGGGCACAACGGTGTATCTTCAAGCATCGGTGGAGCGACTGTTTGAGCGTCTGTCGCGACCACGGTCGAAAGCCAAGCGTCCGATAATAGCAAACCTCAACGATGAGGAGCTACGCCAATTTATCAGCGACAACATAGCCCGACGCGATGCTTTCTACAGCCAAGCCTCAATCCACTTCGACACCACCCGTTTGGAGTCGAAAGCCGAGATAGACATCACTGCCGGCGCCCTTCTGAAACAATTGGAAGGAATTATATAGTCATAATAAAGAAAACGGCGAATAAACACAAAAATTTTTATAGTACGAAACTTGCAATTCTCCACACGGTTTTATATCTTTGTGATGAATATAAGTGAACAAGCAAATGCCACAATGTGACACTAATGATGGCTGCCGACTTAGGTTAGAATAGAATTTTTTAGTTTATTAGCTATGAGGTACAAGTATTTTATTATCACGCTATTGTTTTGCATTATATCCACAACTGCGGCTTACTCGGGAACCGGAGTTGAGGCCGTGCTCGTGCGGCTTGACTCCTTTGTGCTTCACAAAAAGCACTTTGAGGGAGAAAAATATGCGAAGATAAACAAGGCGAAGAAACTACTTGAACAAGCAACCACGCCGTCGGCTCGCTACAAGCAGCTGATAACCTTGGGCGACGAGTACACACTTTTTAAAGCCGACTCCGCCATCCTTTATTATAACGGAGCGACCGAAGCGGCGGTAGCGATGGGCGACTCGCTGAAAATGCATTATTCGGTGATAAAAAAAATTCGCCCGGAAATGATAGCCGGCTTCTATGCCGAAGCCAACGACGAATTTCGATGGCTCGAAAGTAGCCATATAGACCCCTCTCTGATAAGCGACTTTTATGAATGTGGCTATCGGCTTCACTCCTTCGCAATGATATCACTCGACGAGAGCGGCTTTTTCTATGATAAATATTCCAAACGAGCTGAAGAATACCGTCGCAAATGGATAGAGTCGCTACCTCAAGACAGTGTGCTGCGGCGACTTTATGAGGCGGAAAACGCTATAAGTCAAGGCAAAACCACACTTGCCAAGACCCTCCTTGGCGACATCTTGTCGACACTGAAAGAAAACACCAACGAGTATGCCCTCGCCTGCGCATTTATGGCAAAGGTGTATAAATCGGAAAACCGGCGCGACGACTGTATGCGCTATTATGCTATGTCGGCAATCAGCGACATTCAGTGTGCCGTGAAAGAAAACCAATCACTCTACGACCTGTCGATGCTCCTCTATGAGCAGGGCGACATAGACCGCGCTTACCGCTATATCTTCTCGTCGCTTGAAGACGCAGCATTTTGCAACGCCCAAACTCGAGTGTATAATGCCTCCGGGATGCTCCCCGTGATTGAAGCCTCTCAACGCGCTGAAGTAGAAGCCCATGAGCGTATGCTCCTTAGCTACATATTTATATGTTGCATCTTGCTGTTAGGACTTGGCGTGACGGTGTTCTTGCTGATGAAACAAATGAAAAAACTGTCGGCAGCTCGCCAAAAACTTAAAGAAGCCAATATGACAAAAGACGAATATATGGGGCAATTCCTCGACTTGTGCTCTATATATATGAAACGCCTTGACTCATTTACCAAAATGGTAAATCGTAAACTCTCCTCCGGACAAGTCGACGACTTGGTGAAAACCATCAAGTCGCAGAAATTCTCCGACGAGCAACACGGCAAGTTTTACAACGAATTTGACAATGCATTCCTGAAAATCTACACCACATTTGTAGATGAAATCAATGCATTGCTACGCCCCGAAGAGCGGTTTGAGTTGGAAAACCCCAACTCGCTAACAGCCGAGCTCCGCATTTATGCCCTTCTTCGACTTGGCATTGTCGACTCTTCCAAAATAGCTGAATTCTTGAGATATTCGGTAAATACCATCTACGCCTATCGCAATAAAATGAAAAATAAAGCTATCAATCGGGATACTTTTGAAGCCGACGTGATGAAAATCGGACATATTGAGTAATATAAGTATTTATAATTACCATTAAATAAAAAGAAATTATACTGCTGACACACAACGATTTAAAATTTTAATTCTCTATATTTGTTTATATTATCGTTTATAGAGGCATACAAACACTTGATTTGGGTTGTAACTTTGCAATGTCGAAAGCAAAGAGATGCTTTCAACGATAATGGTTAAACACTACGATTATAATATGGAGTATTAAAATATATATTTTATTTCGTTGTGAAACGCGGTAAAATTTCTCGAATAATGGTTTTATGTTAGGTTTGTAAAAAATGTTGCTTGCTATCAAGCAACAAAGAAACAAAGGTCGTCGGAAGACGACCTTTTTTCTTTGTTGACAAACATCCGCAGGGTCCTACAGGATGAGGTGTCATCCCAGTAGAAGGAGACGGAGCCGGCAGATGATAAAAGAAAGCACTAACCGAGGGAGACCTCTGTCAGTGCTTTTAGAGTTTTTGGTGGAGTATAGCGGACTCGAACCGCTTACCTCAACACTGCCAGTGTTGCGCTCTACCAGATGAGCTAATACCCCTCGTTGTGTGATTTTGCTTGGCAAAGATAGCATAAGCAGTTGTAATTACAAAATTTTTCTAAAAATTTTTTCTATTGCAACAAAAGATTAGGTAATAAAGGAGGTATTTGGTTGAAATGCATTAACTTCGCAACTTAAAACTTCATAACGTGAACGAACAAATAAAAAAACAACCATCAGCCCTCATATCATTGATGCCCATAGTGGTTTTAGTGTTGCTCCTTGTCGTCACTATCCGCTCATTTGGTAGCGACTCATTGCTTGGGGCTTCGCAAATCTCACTGTTAGCGGTGTCGGCACTGTGTGTGCTTATCGGCATGGTTCATCTACACGTACCCTGGGCGAGTTTTGAGAAAGCGATAACAAAAAATGTGGCGAGTGTGGCAAGCGCATTGATTATCTTGTTGCTTATCGGTGCACTCAGCGGAGTGTGGATGATTAGCGGCGTTGTTCCCACACTAATCTACTACGGACTACAAATCATACATCCCGACGTATTTCTGGTGTCTACCTGTGTGATATGCGGCATAGTGAGCGTAATGACGGGCAGCTCATGGACCACCATTGCCACCATCGGCATCGCACTCATGGGCATCGGCAGAGCCTTAGGGTTCTCAGAGGGGTTGATTGCCGGGGCAATTATCTCAGGAGCCTATTTCGGTGACAAAGTATCACCATTGTCCGACACCACCGTGATGGCATCGTCGAGTGTCGGAGTTCCGTTGTTTAAACACATCCGATATATGCTCATCACCACTATTCCGTCGCTAATATTAACTCTGATAGCATTTGCCGTGATTGGGATTATTATACCGGCGGTGGGTAGCCACGACACCACCGCATTTATGACATCGCTCTCCGAACGCTTCACCATAACGCCGTGGTTGCTATTGGTGCCTGTGATTACGGGTGTTATGATTGCTCGACGAGTACCTCCGCTAATCACACTCTTTGCATCCACGCTGTTGGCGGTAGTATTTGCCCTGATTTTCCAGCAAGAAGCACTTAGAGAAATAGACCCGTCGCTGTTTAAAGCGGCAATGCGCAGCGTCTACGACAGCACCTCCCTAACCACCGACAACGCCATCCTCACCGACCTGGTGGCTACACGAGGCATGACCGGAATGATGGGCACGATATGGCTGATAATTTGCGCCATGTGTTTTGGCGGCACGATGTCGGCAGGTGGCATGGTGAGTGCAATCTCACGGTTGTTTATCCGTATGGTGAAAGGTCGCACGTCGCTTGTGGGGTCGACGGCCGCTACAGGCTTGATGCTGAACCTCGCCGTGGCCGACCAATACCTATGCATCCTACTTTCAGGAAACATGTTTAAAGACACCTACGACCGACAGAAGTATGAGCGACGACTGCTGAGCCGAACTATTGAAGACTCTGTGACGGTTACCTCGGTGCTTGTGCCGTGGAACACCTGCGGCATGACGCAGAGCACGGTGCTTGGAGTATCGACATTTGCCTATTTACCGTATTGCTTCTTCAATCTGTTATCGCCGGTGATGAGCGTTGTGGTGGCAGCTATAGGATATAAGATTAAGCCCCCTGAATTGACAACCACATCACAACAGGAGCTAAGCCACAAGAAGCACACAATGAGTTAAAAACCTATTTTGTCGAAGATACGTTGGGTTGCTCCAAGGTTGTCTTTGATATAGCGGCCGGCAATTTCACCGTGCCGTTTCAGATAGTCGCCGTCGGAAAGCATCCTATTGAGGATTGCGGCATACTCATTGCCGTTTGCTACGGTGAAAGCGCCCTCCAAGGCTATTAGGTCGCGAGCTTCCTTAAATTTCTGATATTTCGGACCGAACACCACCGGAATGCCATATACAGCCGCCTCGTTGATGTTATGGATGCCTACACCAAATCCACCACCCACATAAGCCACTGTCGCAAAGCGATAGCTCTTCGAGAGGATACCGAAACAGTCGATAATCATACAGTCGACATCGGCAGCTTCCTCAGGCGAAGTCTTGGTGTAGAGTGCATACGGGCGTTTTAGCTTCTGGATGATACCCTCAACACGGTCTTTGCCTAACTCGTGTGGGGCAAGTACCATCTTGAACTCGGGATGACTGTTGAAATAAGGGATGAGAAACTCCTCGTCGGGCTCCCAGGAACTTCCGACAAACAGGGTGAACGAGCCACGCGAAAACGACTCGATAATCGGGAGGTCCACATGATTGTCAAGGATGTCGGTCACTCGGTCAAAACGGGTATCGCCGTATACATCCACGTTTGTCACACCTATGCCTTCAAGCAAAACGCGACTTTCTTCGTCTTGCACAAAGAGGCGCGTGTAGCAGTTGAGCATCTTTCTGAACATTCCGCCCCAGGGCTTAAAAAAGGCTTGAGTGGGGCGAAATATTGCTGAGATGATATATGTAGGAATGTCTCTTCGGCGCAATTCTTCAAGATAATTGCCCCAAAATTCATATTTCACAAAAATCGCTTTCTCAACCTTTACGGCATCAAGCAAGCGGCGAGCGTTAGCCCTACGGTCAAACGGCAGATAGCATATCACGTCGGCAAGAGGATAGTTTTTACACGTTTCGTAGCCTGAAGACGAGAAAAACGTGAGCAAAATCTTCCTGTCGGGATTATGCCGCTTTATCATTTCGATGAGCGGGCGTCCCTGCTCAAATTCGCCGAGCGACGACACGTGTATCCATATATAGGAAGCAGTAGAGTCGATTTCCGCTGCCAAGCGAGCAAAAGTTTGAGCTTGACCTTCAGCCATAAGGCGCGCTTTTCGATTTCGCAACGCCGCCACTTTCACAGCCAAAGAATAGAGGCTGATGCCGAGATTGTAGAGAGCGTTCATCTATTCCGGAAGTTTGATATTGTCAATGCCACGACGTATACGCTTCAAGGTTTCTTCCTTACCGAGAAGCTCAGTGATGTCAAACATGTGAGGCCCTTTACACTCCCCTACTACGGTGAGTCGGAACGCATTCATCACGTTGCCAAGGTGATATCCCTTTTCTGCTATCCAACCCAGCACTATCTCTTCTTGATTTGCCGAGGAAAAGTCGTCGATGCCTTCAATCACAGAGATTAATTCTTCCATAAGTTGTGGCATACCGTCTTTCCAACGTTTGCGCACGTCTTTTTCGGCATAAGCCTGCGGGGCTTCAAAGAAGAAGCGCGATTGCTCCCAAAGGTCGCGCACGAAAGTAATGCGTGCCTTCACCAACGACACCACACGTGCCACATAAGCAGCGTCGGCATCGCCGTGGCCCTTTTCTTGGAGCAACGGCATATAAAGCGAAGCGAGGTCGGAATCGCTCTTTTCTTGCAGATACTTGTGGTTAAACCACTTACCTTTCTCGAAGTCGAATTTAGCACCCGATTTAGAGCAGTGGTCAAAGGAGAACGAGGCGATAAGTTGGTCAATCGACATTATTTCTTGCTCAGTGCCGGGATTCCAGCCTAAGAGGGCAAGGAAATTGATGACAGCCTCGGGAAGGTAACCCGACTCGCGATATCCGCTACTGATGTCGCCACTCTTGGGGTCGTGCCATTCCAGTGGGAAAACCGGGAAACCCAAGCGGTCGCCGTCTCGCTTTGAAAGCTTACCTTTGCCGTCGGGCTTCAGCAACAGCGGCAGATGCACAAACTCCGGCATCGTGTCTGCCCAACCGAAAGCCTCGTAGAGAAGCACATGCAGCGGAGCTGAAGGCAACCACTCCTCACCGCGTATCACATGTGTGATTTCCATCAAATGGTCGTCGACGATATTTGCAAGGTGATAAGTGGGAAGGTCGTCGGCTGATTTATAAAGCACTTTGTCGTCGAGGATTGATGAATTAATCACCACGTTGCCACGCACAAGGTCGTGAACCGTGACATCACGCTCCGGCTCAACAAGAAATCTCACCACATATTTCTCTCCATTATCAATGAGTTGCTTAACCTCATCAGCGGGCATAGTCAAAGAGTTGCGCATCTCACCGCGAGTGCGTGCATCATATTGGAAATTAGCCACTTGACTACGTTTTGCCTCCAGCTCTTCGGGAGTATCAAATGCGATATATGCCTTTCCGTCGTCGAGCAGCTGCTTCACGTAGCGACGATAGATGTCGCGACGTTGCGACTGACGATACGGACCGTGAGGGCCACCTTCTCTCACACCTTCGTCAAATTTGATGCCGAGCCAAGCAAACGCCTCATTGATATAATCTTCGGCTCCCGGCACAAAACGGTTGGAGTCGGTGTCTTCGATGCGAAGAATAATCTCACCGCCATGACGGCGAGCATATAGATAGTTGAACAATGCTGTACGCACACCGCCGATATGGAGCGGTCCGGTGGGTGATGGTGCAAAACGCACTCTAACTTTTCTTTCCATCATCAATATCTCTTGTTAAAATGTATTTCGCAAAAGTAGCAATTTTTTCCGAATTAACCACTTTCTTTTTGCATAGTAAACGAGCTGTGGGGAGAATAAAATGAAAAAAGTCGCTTCCCTAAGGGAAACGACTTTATCTTTTGTTGTTCAATGCTAAAATTATTCAGCAACAGATGCAGTTGCGTTAGCAGTAGGAGCAGCAGGAGCTTCAACTTCAGCAGCAGCAGTTTCAGCAGCAGAAGAAGCGTTTGCTTCACCATTACCAGAGCAAGAGAACAAAGTAGCAGAAGCTACAACAGCAAGTAATAAAACTAACTTTTTCATTTTTCTTTAAATTTAATAATAAAACAATTTTTTGCTTCAAAAACACCACAAAGGTACAATCATTTTTTTATCCGTCAATAGTTTTGTGTTATAAAACATCAATCGATAACAATATTTAACAAATCATACAACTACAACTCAAGGTCACCGTTGATGATTTCATGCCAAGGAAGACCTTGTTTATTAAGCTGTTGCATAAACGGGTCCGGATCAAATTCCTCTACGTTCCACACCCCCGGGCGCTTCCATATACCTTTAAGATACATCATTGCGCCAATCATAGCCGGCACTCCTGTGGTGTAGCTCACGGCTTGCATCCCTGTTTCGAGATAAGCTTCGTGGTGAGAGCAGTTGTTGTAGATGTAATAGGTAAGCGGCTTGCCTTCCTTGTCTTTTCCGCTGATGCGGCATCCTATAGATGTCTCTCCGGTGTAGTTTTCGCCCAGTTCTTTGGGATTTGGGAGCACTGCCTTAAGAAATTGGATAGGCACGATATCCTGACCGTTATAGTTGATAGGCACGATGCTTGCCATGCCGATATTTTGTATCACTCGCAAGTGAGTGAGATATTCTTGACCGAATGTCATCCAGAAGCGTGCGCGAGTGATTGACGGATAGTTTTTCACGAGGCTTTCAAGCTCTTCGTGATACATCAGATACGACTCGCGAGGGCCGATGTTAGGATAAGTTAGAGGCTTATGCACCGACAACGGGTCGGTCTCATGCCATTCGCCGTTTTCGTAGTATTTTCCTCGTTGAGTGATTTCGCGGATATTGATTTCGGGATTGAAATTGGTGGCAAAAGCCTTGCCGTGGTTTCCGGCATTGCAATCTACGATGTCGAGATGCTGCATTTCCGAGAAATGATGCTTTGCGGCATAAGCGGTAAATACGCCCGACACACCCGGGTCGAATCCACACCCGAGGATGGCAGTGATGCCGGCATCTTCAAAGCGCTTCTTGTAAGCCCATTGCCAGGAGTACTGATACTTTGCTTCGTCGAGAGGCTCATAGTTGGCGGTGTCAAGATAGCTGATACCACATTCCAAACAAGCATCCATAATGGTAAGGTCTTGATAGGGCAATGCGAGATTTACCACCAAGTCGGGATTGTGACGGCGGAAGAGAGCCACGAGTTCGGGCACTTGGTCGGCATCCACCCTGTCGGTGATAACATTAGGCTTGCCAATAGCCTTTGCCAAAGCATCACATTTGCTTTTAGTGCGTGAGGCGATGACGATTTCGGAGAACACATCCGGATTTTGTGCGCATTTGTGGGCAGCTACCGTTGCCACACCTCCCGCGCCGATTATTAATACTTTAGCCATTTTTAAATGATGTTTATGTTATTGATTATTATTCATTAGTAAAGCAATGCCATACACACCATCATATAAATCATCATACCGATGATGTCGTTGGTGATGGTGATAAACGGGCCGGTGGCGATAGCGGGGTCGATTTTCAGACGCTCAAGCATCAATGGCACGATAGCGCCAAAGACGGCAGCAAACACTATCACCGAAAACAGCGATGCGGATACTGCCACTGAAATCTTGAAGTCAGGACCGAAAAATAAGTTGTAGGTAAAGACCAATAGAGAGATGATAGAAGCATTAATAATTGCCAATATCAACTCCTTGACTATCTGCGGCAGAGCACTTTTGATGTCGAGCGAGCCGTTGGCAAGACCTTGCACTACTATTGCCGACGACTGAATGCCCACATTACCTCCGGTGCCGCCAATCAGAGGGATAAACAATGCGATAGCGGCATTTTTCAAAACGTCACCCGAAAAATTACCTAACAGCCACGAGTTGGCTATTCCGCCGAGCATACCGATGAGCAGCCACGGCAGACGCGCCTTAGTTTGCTCCCAGATGTTGTCGGAGGTTTCCACGTCGGTGGAAAGACCGGAAGCCATCTGGTAGTCGCGTTCGGTCTGTTCGCGCGCCTCATCCATCACGTCGTCGAAAGTGATGCGACCCACCAGCCGTCCTATAGAGTCGACCACCGGCATCACCGGCAAGTCGTATTTTTCAAATGTGAGCACCACCTCGTCGAGCGGCTCGTCGGCTTTCACGGAGATAGGGTCGGGCTCCATTATGTGCTTGATTTTTGACGCCGATGGGTTTGTGATGAGCATCTTCAACGGGAGAATGCCGCGAAGCTTTTTGTCGTCGTCCACGACATAGACATAAAAAATCTCATCCATATCCTCAGCTTGTTCGCGCATACGCTTCACACATTCGGGCATACTCCAATTCTCGTTGACCACAATCATTTCCTTGCCCATCAATCCGCCGGCAGTGTCTTCAGGATACTGCATGAGGTCGATAATCGAGCCTGCTTGCTCCACGTCGTCGACGTGGGAAAGCACCTCCTCCTGGTCTTCTTTGTCGAGCTCTTGGATAAGGTCTACGGCATCGTCGGTGTCAAGGTGCTCCACAAAATGCTTGGCGATGTCCTTGTTAGGCATATCTTCCAGGAGACGATGACGGTCGTCTTCGTCAAGCTCCATAAGTGTGTCGGCAGCTATCTCAGCGTCAAGATGAGCCACCACATATTTCGCCTCATCATCGTCAAGGTCTTGAAGGAGTTCGGCGATGTCGGCAGGGTGAAGCTCTTCGAGCAACTCTTTTACGGCCTGCTCGTTGTCTTCCTTAATAAGGGCAACAAGCTGTTTGTCTATTTCCAATGATTCTTTCATGCCGTTTAGTCGTTTAAGAGGTTGGTTAATCTCACAAATTCATCCACGGAGAGCTGTTCGGGTCGTTTGCCAAACACTTCATCATTCAGCACCTCGGCATTTCGCGCCAAGGAGCGAAGGGAGTTGCGCAAGGTTTTGCGTCGCTGTCCGAAAGCGGTCTTTACTACTGTCTTGAGCTGCTTCACGTCACACCCCGGGTCGGTGACGTTGTTGCGCTTCAAGCGTATCACGCCCGACTTGACTTTGGGTGGCGGATTAAACACATGCTCATCCACCGTAAAGAGATATTCCACATCATACCATAGCTGAAGCAGCACGCTCAGGATGCCGTAGGTCTTCGAGCCGGGACCGGCGGCGATGCGCTCCGCCACTTCCTTTTGGAGCATACCGCTACAACATTTCACGCGGTCTTTACTCTCAAGCACTTTGAAAAATATCTGTGACGATATATTATAGGGATAATTACCAATCACACAGTAATCGCCTTCAAAAAGGCTATCCACATCGAGTTGCAAAAAGTCTTCGCCGATGATGCGTCCCTCAAGATTCGGGAAATTACGTTCAAGATATGCCACCGACTCGCGGTCGAGTTCCACCACCGTCAAGTCGTGACCTTTTTCAAGCAGGAATTGCGAAAGCACCCCCATCCCGGGCCCTACTTCGAGCACAGGCATCCCCACATAGTCGTCGAGTGTCGAGGCTATGCGCTGCGCCACACTCATATCGGTCAGAAAATGCTGTCCGAGAAACTTTTTGGGTTTTACTTTCTGCATATTTCCTTATTGTGCTTAAAAATATTTGCAAAAATACTAAGATTCCGTATAATCCCATTCTCTATGCAAAAAAAATGTAGCTGCGGCTATACATTAAAGCGGAAGTGCATTATGTCGCCGTCTTGCACCACATATTCCTTACCTTCAATGCCTATTTTCCCGGCTTCGCGACATTGCGCTTCACCTCCCAAAGCTATATAGTCGTCATATTTGATTACCTCGGCACGGATAAAACCTTTCTCGAAATCGGTGTGTATCACTCCGGCACACTGCGGAGCTTTGCTCCCTTTGCGATAGGTCCAAGCGCGAACCTCTATCGGGCCGGCAGTGAAGTATGTCTCAAGGTCGAGAAGGTGGAAAGCCGCACGAATCAATCGAGCCACCCCCGACTCTTTAAGCCCTATCTCGTCGAGAAACATCTGACGCTCTTCGAAGGTCTCAAACTCGGCAATCTCCGATTCCGTCTGAGCCGCAACGATAAGGATTTCGGCATTCTCTTCTTTTGTGGCTTCGCGCACCATATCAACATATTGGTTGCCGTTGACAGCCGACGCATCGTCGACGTTGCACACATAAAGCACCGGCTTGTTGGTGAGCAAAAATAAATCGTGGGCTATGCGTTGTTCGTCTTTAGTGTCGAAGGTCACAGTGCGCGCAGGCTTGCCTTGGTCGAGGGCTTCCTTAAATCGGCATAGCACCTCATACTGCAATTTGGCTTGCTTGTCGCCTCCGGTTTGTGCTTGCTTCTGCACGCGAGTGATGCGGCTTTCAATAGTTTCAAGGTCTTTGAGCTGCAGCTCGTAGTCGATGATTTCTTTGTCGCGAACAGGATTGACCGAGCCGTCAACGTGGACCACGTTAGGATCGTCGAAGCATCTGAGCACATGGATTATGGCATCTGTCTCACGGATGTTTGCCAGGAATTTATTCCCCAAGCCTTCGCCTTTCGATGCCCCTTTCACAAGTCCGGCAATGTCTACGATTTCAACCGTCGCCGGCACAATGCGTCCGGGATTAACTATTTCAGCAAGTTTGTTAAGACGGTCGTCGGGCACACTGATAACGCCTACGTTAGGCTCGATAGTGCAAAACGGGAAATTTGCCGACTGCGCCTTGGCGTTCGACAAGCAATTGAATAGAGTGGACTTGCCCACGTTGGGGAGTCCTACAATGCCACATTGTAATGCCATAATACCTTAATAATTTACTTTTTCTTGAAAAACCTTGCAAAGGTAGTGATTTATTCCCACCCACACAAACTGAGAGTCCGTTAACAACTATACCACGATGAGGCAAAAATATTGTCAGTCGTCGGGCGTAAGTCGAGGGAAGGCATCAATAAAGCTTCCGGGGGTGATGTTATAAATCTCCACTCCAAGCCCATCGGCATAATCTTTGATGATATGATAGGAGCGAAACGCCACATAGAAGCTATACACTATCTGATGTAAAGGGTAATTCATATATTCTTTATTCACGCGCTTTTGTTCGCCTTCATCGTCTTTATAGTAGTGGGGCTGTATCGACACCACACGATTGTCGTCGTCAACAGAGATGGTCGACATCCACGAATGGTCGGCTCCCGCCACATATATCTTCTTATAACCGCCGGCAATAGCGAGCATAATGGAGGGTATCAGCACATTGCGCGGTCGAGGCATGCCCCAACCATGGCTAAACGCATACCTACAAAAACCCTTACCGCCTTCTATCGGTGTCAGGTTGTACTTCTCCACTCGGAGGTGGGGATTAGTCGAAAGAGATTGGAGGCGCGGTCCACACTCGGTGGCAGGCACATATAGTGTCATTTGCCAATCTACCTCTTGGCGCAACACCTCCCACAGTCGCTCGATGCGTGCCGTCGCTTCGTCTTTAAAAAACAATGGGTCGGCAAGAACATAGTAGTCGGGCTTGAGAGTGAAAAACTCATCGGTAATAGCGGCGAAATTCACCGCAAGACTGCGACGAGCAGCAAGAAATGAGGAATGGTTGGCAATAGTGTCGAGGAGCGATGGCCCATTGCCGAGCACCACTATCTCTTCGCCACAACGCGCCGATGGCTTAACGGTGGAGTGTCGGGAAAGAAGCATTACTTTCAGCAACGATGCTACCGACTGTGTGAATGAGGATAGCTTGTCAGCCAACTTTTTTATCATTGCCATAATCTGATTTTTGGGCAAAATTAACCCTAAAATAGCATTTTCAGAAATATTTTCTCGATTTTTTATTGACTATTCAGAATTTCTTCTTACCTTTGCACCCGAATCGGGGCGTAGCTCAGTCCGGTTAGAGTACACGTCTGGGGGGCGTGTGGTCGCTGGTTCGAATCCAGTCACCCCGACTAAAAGCAGCCGCTTGCATATCGCAGGCGGCTGCTTTTTGTATGCCTTAAATACTTGCAGAGAGCGAAGCTGACCGCCTCAAACACCCCTCCGAAACCTTGACACACTCTACATCGGCTGCCGAAAAATTTTCCGCAAATCTGTCAAGTCTTTTTAGGGAAAGTCACACAATCCGACAATATTTAAGAACAAACAAGATAGATGTGCTCGATTTTTGCTCACCATCGGTATTATCTTTGCAAAACGAATTGGCAAAGATATGCTTAAAAACATACGATGCTCTTATACATTATATAAGAAAAAATTCGTAGCTTTGCAGTCTTAGCAATAAATTCTGAGAATGACCAAGAAATAGGAAGAAAATACAACGGCAATATTGCCGGTAACTTTTAAGGAAAAACTCCTTTGTAGTTGCAAAAGGTTTGGTCGCCTTCAGATGCTACATTGGAGTTTTTTCGGTTTTATTTTCGTGTCGCATAAAAGATTATGGATAAGTTGAGTAATCTGATTTCGAGTCGATTTTTTGATGACATAAGTTCGATTATTGCTACGGGGCAACATCAAGCATACGCTGCAGCCGGTCAAGCAGCAATTGCTACTTATTGGAACATTGGACGACGCATTGTTGAAGAAGAACAGCAAGGAGAAGTTCGGGCTAAATATGGCTCAAAATTAATTTCCGAACTTGCTCAACGCCTTTCTACAATTTATGGGAACAATTACAATAAACGTAATCTACAGCACTACCGAAAATTCTATCTTTTATTCCCCGATTTTGAAAAAGTGTACGAGTTCGTACACAATTTGACGTGGACACACATCCGTCGGCTTCTTTCTGTCACCAACGAAGTTGCACGAAAGTGGTATCTCGAAAATGCCTCGAGAGACATGTGGAGTACGGCCACCCTTGACCGCAATATTTCATCTCAATACTTTGAGCGTCGTCTTGCTGCACAGCGAGAAAACCCCAATGCAGCGCTGGCGAAAGCCGTTGCACCATTCAACGATAAGGATCCTTTGGAATATATTAAAAATCCTATGGTTGCTGAGTTTATGGGATTCAAACGTGATGAGAAGTATAGCGAAACCCAACTCGAACAGGCTCTGATTGATAACCTCGAGAAATTCATTATGGAATTAGGTCGCGGTTTCGCTTTCGTAGAACGACAGCAACATATTACGACTGAACTCAGCGACTATTATGTTGATCTCGTTTTTTATAATTACAAGATGAAACGATTCGTCATATTTGAGCTTAAGACGCACCCAATGACACATCAAGATATTGGTCAGCTTGATATGTATGTGAGAATGTATGATGATATCATTAAGGGCACAGATGACAATCCCACCATTGGAATTTTATTGTGTACGGATACTGATAAAACTGTTGCCCGATACTCTGTGCTTAATGGCAGTGAACAGCTATTTGCAACTAAATATATGACTTATCTTCCCACCGAAGAAGAACTACGGCGTGAGATAGAACAGCAAAAAGCCAACTTTATGCTAAACAATGATGACAGCAAGGAGAATGTATGATGAATAAGTGGACTCGTGAAGAAACGATTGTTGCGTTTAATCTCTACTGCAAGATTCCATTTAAGAGCAGCAGTAAGATGCACCCGCTGGTGGTGAGATATGCTCGCATCATCGGTCGTTCGCCGAGTGCACTAAACATGAAAATTGGCAATATCGGCCGACTTGACCCTGACTTAAAAAGCCAAGGAATAACAGGGCTTAAACATGGCGCGAAAGAGGAAGAAGCTGTATGGAAAGAATTCTATGGAAACCCTGAGCACCTTGCCTACGAAAGCGAACGGCTCATTGCACAATTTTTAAACAAACCCATTGAAGAAATAGCCGCGATTTCTACTCAGAATCTACCCCAAGGTGCTGAAAGGGAGACGGTTATTCGTCAACGTGTAAATCAGTCATTCTTCAGAGCAGCGGTGATGAATTCCTACAATTTCCGTTGCTGCATTTCAGGAGTGCAAAAATCTGAACTTGTAGAAGCCTGTCACATTGTGGATTGGGCTGAAGATAAAGCTAACCGAACTAATCCGAGAAATGGCTTGTGTTTAAATCCATTTTACCATAAGGC
>SFVH01000027.1 GCA_004561555.1 bacterium | reverse complement strand
TACTCGACGAACGTCGTATGGAGCTTTGCTCTGAATGGGGTATACGCTATCAAGACCTCGTGCGCACCGGCAAGGCTGCTGAAGTGCTCGGAAAGAAAGGTTGGGATGTGTCGAAGACTTACTGGCCTGTTCCGCAATCTCAACTCGATGAGCTCCCGGGTCTTAAAGAAGAACCGAGAGAAGAATAAGAAAAAAGTTACTTTATAGGTAATTATTAGGTTAATGGTAAAAAAAGTATTGTTAAGCTGTGGATTAGCACTTGCCGCCTTTGCGGTGGCAAGTGCCGTTCCCGGCGATTCCATCAAAGTGGTGAAGGGACAGATAAGCGATTATTATATTCCTGTCAGCACTAACTATGACTACTCCGGACGCATCCTCGACCAACAAGGGAATGCTCTCGAAGGAGCCACAGTGATGTTTTTCGCCAGTCCGATGCACTGCAACACTGATGCTGAAGGCCGCTTCACCATTACCGGTTCGGACAACGACCACCGCCTCTATATCTATTATCCCGGATATGAAATTGCCGAATATATGGTGGAAGGAGGTCAATCCGACATCATAATCAAGATGCAACCGGCAACTCAACGCCAATTTCTTGCTCGCAAGAAAGCTATTGCCACTCGCTGGTATGACCAAGACGCATACGCCCCCAAGACGTATTGCAACCCTATGAATATTAGCTACAACTACGAACCATTTAACAACAATGTCAGGACCCTCGGTTCTTTCCGCTCTTCAGCCGACCCGATGGGATTAACCTACAAAGGCGAACATTTTTTGTTTTCCACCAACCAGGGCGGCTTTCACTATTCCAAAGATTTGACTCAATGGGAGTTTGCCCCGGCAAGTTTTCAACGTCGTCCCACCGACGACGACCAATGTGCTCCTGCAGCTTTTGTCAGCGGCGACACTCTTTATTATACAGGCTCTACTTATTATGGGCTTCCTGTATGGTATACCACCAACCCCAAAGGCGGCAAATTCCGCAAAGTTATGGATTGTGGCGTTTTGCCATGGTGGGACCCATATCTTTTCCTTGATGATGATGGCAAACTATACTTATACTACGGCTCAAGCAACGAGTATCCCTTGAAGGGGGTGCAGTTGAGCAGAGACGACTTCTTCCCAATCAGCAAAATTCACAATGTTATGGCTCTTCAACCGAAAGACCACGGATGGGAACGTTTCGGGATGAACAACGACGATGAAGTGACTTTGGCTCCATTCACCGAAGGGGCTTCGATGACTAAGCACAATGGTAAATACTACCTTCAATATGGTGCTCCCGGCACAGAGTTTAAGGTTTATGCCGATGGTGTTTATGTCAGCGATAATCCTCTCGGACCGTTTGTCTATCAAAAACATAATCCTATGAGCTATAAGCCCGGAGGTTATGTGCAAGGTAGCGGTCACGGTGGCACATTCCGCGACGTTAATGGCAACTACTGGCACGTTTCCACTTGTATGCTTTCGTTGAAGTATAAGTTTGAACGCCGCATCGGTCTTTATCCCACTGCATTTGACAGCGATGACGTGATGTATAGCTCCGCCGCTTTCGGTGACTATCCTAATCTGAATGCACTGTCGGATATCAAAGACCCTGAGAAGCGTTTCAGCGGTTGGATGCTCTTGTCGTTAGGTAAAAAGGTAAAGGTGTCGAGCGTGGACAGTTGCTATGTGGCTGAAAACCTCTCCGACGAAAGTATGCGCACATTTTGGGCAGCCAAAACCGGAAACCCCGGAGAATGGCTCGAGATGGACCTCGGCGCAGTAATGACGGTGAGAGCTTTGCAGGTCAACTACTACGACTATAAGACCATTCAGCATAATCGTGCCAACGATGTCTATTACCAATATCGCATTTATGCTTCTTGTGACGGCAAGAATTGGGAGCTGGTGGTAGACAAAAGCGACAACGACACCGATTGCCCGCACGACTATGTGGAGCTGCGCGAAGAGTTGCACACTCGCTATCTGCGATTTGAGAGTTTGCATGTGCCCTCCGGCAATGTGTGTTTGTCGGAATTTAGAGTGTTTGGCAACGCCGACGGTGTTGCGCCCGCCACTCCTAAAAAGTTGATGGTGAATCGCGATAAAGCCGACACTCGCAATGCAATGATTTCGTGGGATGCCGTTGATGGCGCTTACGGCTACAATGTGTACTACGGCATTGCCCCCGATAAACTCTATAATGCAATTACCGTGTATGGCACCACACAATATGATATGCGCGGATTGGACAAAGCTACCCCTTACTATTTTTCGATTGAATCGCTAAACGAAACCGGAGTGTCGCCACGCTCTAAGGTCGTGAAACGATAATCTCGCTTTCCTACTTAAAATTATACATTACCCTTGAAAGATTAAACAGATGAAGAACCCTTTTTTTAAAACAATCATTTTCTCAGTAGCATTGCTCTTAGCCTCCTGTACGGAGGCTAAGAGCAGTCCTGCTCCGCTTCCCGAGAAGCAAGACCCTATGGCTCAATTTGACAATGACGACCAATTTCTCGACTATCTCCAAAAAGCGCACCTTAATTACATGTGGGATGGTGCCGAAGCCACTTCGGGCTTGGCTTGCGAACGCATACATCTCGACGGCGTATATCCGCAAAACGACCAAAATACGGTGACTATCGGCGGCAGCGGCTTCGGTGTTGCCGGGCTTATTGTGGGCATCGAACGCGGCTTTATACCTCGAGCCGAGGGTGTGGCTCGATTTAATAAAATTGTTGACTACCTCACTAAAGCTGACCGCTTCCATGGTGTGTGGCCTCACTGGCTTGACGGTCCCACAGGCAAGGTGAAACCTTTCGGCAAAAAAGACAATGGTGGCGACTTGGTGGAGAGCTGTTTCTTGATGACAAGTCTGCTTTGTGTACGACAATATATGAATCCGGCTGTGGCAGAGGAGAAAGCGGTAATCGATAAAATCAACGTGCTTTGGCATGAGATGGAGTTTGATTGGTATCGCAACGGCGGAAAAAATGTGCTCTATTGGCACTGGTCGCCGGAATACAACTGGGAGATGAATTTCCCCTTGGAAGGCTACAACGAATGTCTTATCACCTATATCCTCGGAGCTGCTTCTCCCACTCATTCCATTCCTGCAGAATGTTATCATGAAGGATGGGCACGTAGCGGTGGTATCAAAAGTAGCGCCACCCCTTATGGCTTGCCTTTGGAGTTGAAACACAATGGCGCTGAAGCTCTTGGTGGTCCGCTTTTCTGGGCGCAATACTCCTACATCGGTCTTGACCCTCGCGGCTTGAAAGACAAATATGCCAACTATTGGAATGTGGTGCGCAACCATGCCCTCAGCGACTATCGCTACTGCGTGGACAATCCTAAAGGATTTAAGGGCTACGGCGAAGATTGTTGGGGTCTTACGGCAAGCTACACTATCAACGGCTACACCGCCCATTGCCCCGGCAACGACAAGGGTGTAATCACACCCACTGCCGCTTTGTCAAGCTTCCCTTACACTCCCGAAGAGTCGATGCGTGCCGCTAAATACTTCTTCCGCAAGGGTGATTGGATTTGGGGCAAATATGGCTTCTATGATGCATTCTCCGAGACTGCCAATTGGACCACTCCGCGCTATCTCGCCATCGACCAATGCACTATTGCGCCGATGATTGAAAATTATCGCAGCGGCTTGCTCTGGAATCTCTTTATGAGCTGTCCGGAAGTTAAGGCAGGGCTCGACAAACTCGGTTTCACAATTGAAAAATAACTTAAAACCATAATAATATGAAACTCAATAAATTAGTATTGGCATCTGCTTTGCTTCTCACGTCGGCAGCTACTGCTTTGGCAAGCAATGATGCAAAGATGGACAAGTTTATCGATGACCTTATGGGTAAGATGACCGTGCAAGAAAAAATCGGTCAGCTCAATCTCCCTGTAACCGGCGAAATCGTCACCGGTCAAGCCAAGAGTAGCGATGTGGCTTCTCAAATCAAAGCTGGAAAAGTGGGAGGTTTGTTTAACCTCAAAGGCGTAGACCGCATCCGCGATGTGCAACGCGTGGCAGTGGAAGAAGGACGCCTTCACATACCATTGCTGTTCGGTATGGACGTAATCCACGGCTACGAAACAGTATATCCTATTCCTTTGGCTCTCTCATGTTCTTGGGATATGCCCGCTATTCAACATTCGGCGCGTGTGGCTGCCATCGAAGCCAGTGCTGACGGTATCTGTTGGACATTCTCTCCGATGGTCGATATCTGTCAGGATGCTCGTTGGGGACGTATTGCAGAAGGCTCCGGTGAAGACCCCTATCTCGGCTCTCGCATAGCTGAAGCTATGGTGAAAGGCTATCAAGGCGACCTCACTCGCAACGATGAAATCCTTGCTTGTGTGAAACACTTCGCTCTCTATGGTGCTCCCGAAGCCGGACGCGATTATAACAGTGTGGATATGAGCCACTGGCGCATGTTTAACGAATATTTCCCGCCTTATAAGGCAGCTATTGAAGCCGGCGCAGGCTCTGTGATGGCTTCGTTTAACATTGTCGACGGTGTGCCCGCTACCGGCAACCGCTGGTTGATGACCGAAATCCTCCGTGAGAAATGGAATTTTGACGGCTTTGTAGTGACCGACTACACCGGTATTTATGAGATGATTGCTCATGGTATGGGTGACCTTCAAGATGTAGGCCGCTTGGCTCTCCAAGCAGGTGTGGATATGGATATGGTTTCTGACGCTTTTGTTGGTACTCTCGAGAAATCGCTCGAAGAGGGACTTGTGTCGATGAGTGACATTGATACAGCTTGCCGTCGCATCCTTGAGGCAAAATATCGTCTTGGCTTGTTTGACGACCCATACAAATATTGCGACCTCTCTCGTCCGGCTAAGCAAGTGTTCACTCCCGAACATCGTGCTGACGCTCGCAAGCTCGCCACAGAGACATTCGTGCTCTTGAAAAACCAAGACAATCTGCTTCCTTTACAAGCCAAAGGTAAAATAGCTCTTATCGGTCCGCTCGCCAACACTCGCGAGAATATGCCGGGTACATGGGCTGTGGCTGCCGTTTCTTCAAAATATTCAACTCTCGTGGAAGGTTTCAAAGCTGCAGTGGGCAACAAAGCTGAAATCCTTTATGCTAAGGGTTGCAACTTGATGTATGACGAAACCGATGAGAAAAATGCTACCCCATTCGGTCGCGCTATGCGTGATAATCGCTCAGACAAAGAGATGCTCGACGAAGCTCTCGCCGTAGCAGCTCAAAGCGATGTGATTGTGGCAGCTCTCGGTGAATCTTCAGAGATGAGCGGTGAATGTAGTAGCCGTAGTGACCTTGAGATGCCTTCGTCGCAACGCGACTTGCTTAAGGCTCTCCTTGCCACAGGCAAACCTGTGATTTTGCTCCATTTCTCAGGACGTCCCGTAGTGCTCACTTGGGAAAATGAAAACGTGAAATCTATCCTTCAAGTATGGTTTGGTGGTAGCGAAACTGCCGATGCTATCGCTGATGTAGTGTTTGGCAAGGTAGCTCCCAGCGGCAAGCTCACCACTTCTTTCCCGCAATGTGTGGGTCAAGAGCCTCTTCACTACAATACATTCAACACCGGTCGTCCCATCCTTCCTGAAGATGAAGGTTTCGTGAAGTTTAAATCCAACTATCTCGATGTGCGCAACGATGCTCTGTTCCCCTTCGGCTATGGTTTGAGTTATACAACCTTTGACTATTCCGACCTCACCCTCAGTGCTGCTGAGATGTCTGTAAACGGAGCTATCGAAGCCTCGGTGACTATAACAAATACCGGCAACTATGATGCCGACGAAGTGGTGCAAATGTATATCCGCGACATGGTGGGTAGTGTGGTGCGCCCTGTGAAAGAGCTGAAAGGCTTCCAACGCATTTCGTTGAAGAAAGGCGAAAGCAAGAAGGTGACGTTTACTATCGATGCCGAATTGCTGAAGTTCTACAACGCTAAATTGGATTTCGTATGCGAACCCGGCGAATTTGAAGTGATGGTTGGTCCTAACAGCCGTGATGTAAAAGTGAAAAAATTCTTCCTGAAGTAATAAAGAATTGTTTGAGTTTTTAGGTTAGTAAGTCGAGGTTACGGCGTGATGCTGCAACCTCGACATTTTTTTATGAAAAAAACTTTCGGAAAAATTAAGGTGCGGTAGTTCAGCCTGGTTAGAATACATGCCTGTCACGCATGGGGTCGCGGGTTCGAGTCCCGTCCGCACCGCAAGAGCGCTTGGAGAAATCCGAGCGCTCTTTTTATTTTTCAGTGATGGCTTTAAGGCGGATTGTGGAGTAGCGGTTGGTGGCAAGGGCTGTGAAGAAATACACAACCACTTGTAGCCACAAGATGTGATATTCGTGAGCCACATCGTTAAGTGTAGCGCCATTGGCGTTGATTCGTTCGAATGCTTGCATAGCCCATGTGGAGGGGCAGCAACTGCTGAAAAACTTAAACAACGGATTCATATCGTAGAGAGGCCAGATGATGCCCGACAAAAATAAGAAAATCACCGATGTGAATACAAAAATCACAAAAGCGGATTCTCTCTCTCGAGCAAACACTTGGAGGGTCATTCCCAGCATTGTCACAGCCAAAAGATAGGGGATATTGAGCAGAATGATGTCGATGAAGTTTCCTATTTGCGGGTAGCTGAATATTCGCGGCACTATAAACAAAAGATAAAGTAGCGGGATGATATAGACCACAGGATAGACCAACCCTTTCCCAAAAATCCGCGCCACTGCGCCCGAACGCACGGTGTCGAGCGGGTCGATGCCATGATTGCGCCGGCGACGCTCATATGTAGCTCCGCCCATCATGCAGATTGCCAAGAGGAGCGACTGTTGCGCTATGAGTATGAGAATTCCCGGTATCAAGAAGGTGGCAAAACCCTGTTGAGGATTGCCTAAGGGGATGTATGTATTTGTGGGAGTGGCAGGGATTTTTGGAGCGTCGGCACCTTTTATGCTTAGTGTTTCCACTTTAATCTCCTTCCCGATTTCCTGAGTGGCATCGGTGAGTGCCATCAGTAGTGAGCGGTAACGTATGAGGAGCGACATATCGCTGTAGAGCGACACCGGAGCTTGCTCTCCGCGGTGGATGTGCTTCGAGAAATCTTTGTCGATGAGCAAGATGCCGTAGGCTTTTTTCTCTTTCAAAGCCCTTTCGGCATCAGCCATATCCGAGGCATAGCCCACAAAGGCTGCATATTGCGAAGCATCGGCATATCTCACCAGTCGGCGGCTCTCCGGGGTATTACATTGGTCGACCACCACTATAGGCACATCGGTTGCCACTTCTTTATCGTAGATTAAAGCATAGATGATGGGGTATGCCAATGGTAAGACAAAGAGAAACATCAGCACACCCTTGTCTTTAAAAATCAGCCGCAACTCGTTAGCCCAACTGAGTAGCACATCGTGTATAAATTTGGTCAATCTCTTCATTTCACATAGTTATTAAGGCACATACACCGGGTTGAGAGCGTGCTTTTTTATGCGTTTCACCACTATCAGCGGAAGCAATAGATAAATCAGCAATGCCACATAATAAAATCGTGAGAAATAGAGCGCATAACCGTTGAGCACTTGGTCGGTATATATCAAGAAATAATAGCGTGCCGGCAAAAGATAGGTCAGTGCGGCTATGCCCCCGTACATATCCTCGTAGGGAAATGAGAATGCGCCCAACGAAAACGTAAGGATGCCAATTAGCGAACATATGCTCAATGCCCACCGCAGATTAGGAATAATGCCGCAAATAAACACTCCGAGACTTTGGTAGGCAAGGACAAACAGTAGCGTGGTAGCCACTAATTGAAGAATAGAGCAATTCATCGGGAAATGTCCCCACCCGAACATCAATGATTGCAGAAACAGAGCCACTCCAAAGAATATCACCGTTTGAGGCAGGAGTTTGCCCAAGAGCGCCACCGAGATATGATTGTGAGCCTCTTGCAGCCATTGTCGTGACGAGTTTCTTTTCTCTTCGTGCCATATGCTAAACGAGGTGACGAGCATAATCATCAGAGCCAGGACGGAGGGTATAAACGACACCGTCATATATTTAGCATAGTTGGTTTGCGGATTATGGATAGGGTGGGAGATTAGCGGCACCGGTTGAAGCAAGGCTTGTGTATGCCGAGCGTCGGTGGCTCCCGACTGCACCAAATAGGACTGCACCACAGCCCCGGAGGCGAGTATGCTGTTGGTCTTAAATGTGCGGTAGAGAAAAGATGAAGGGATGTAGTAGATATTGTTGGTGAAATATGCGATTTCCGGCGAGCGTTGGCCAAGCACGTCGCGAGCGAAATCTTTGGGGATGACGTAAAAGCCGTAGATTTCACCTTTTTTTATCAAGCTCATAGCTTCCGCCTCGCTATGCGCTTTTTCCACCACTCGAATTTCTTGAGCGGAGGCAATGGTGCGCACCAGCTTTTGCGACATCGACGAGTTGTCGAGGTCCACGATTGCCACCGGGATGTGCATAGGAAGTCCGTTGCTCATCAATGAGAGCAAAAACAACCCCGTAACGATGGGTATCACCAACATAGCAAACAGGTAAAGCCATCTGCTACACATCTGCCTTAGTTGGCGCTTTATCGATGCTAAAAAACCTACGGTAATCATTGATTTATTCCATAATAGCCGTCATTCCCGGGCGCAATCCTTCCACTGGTTTTGTTGGTCGTAGACGCACCTCAAAAGTGCGGCTGTCAAAGTCCCCGTAAGCCTTTGTCGAACGCCAGGCGGCATATTCACCCATATCTTTGACGAAATACACTTTTGCTTCAACATTTTTCATGTCGAGAGCCGGAATCGTCACGGTTACGGTCTTTCCTACAACAAGATTTTTCAGCTCTGTTTCGCGCACGTTAAACACCAAATATCGGTCGTCGGCTTTCATCACGTTCATTATTGGTGTTCCCGTCGACACCAGTTCTCCCTCATTGGGGAAGATGTCGGTCACTTCGCCGTCGCAAGGTGCAATGAGATATTGGTCGGCGAGTATTGATTCCACTTCTGCCACCGACCCGCCGGCAACAGCGGCCATAGCAGCTGCGGCATCGCGGTCTTCACGTTGAGCGCCCTCCACTGCCATGTCATATTGCGAGTGGGCAGCCTTTTCGGCGGCAATAGCAGCATCGTAGGCAGCCTTTGCTTCGTCGCGTTTTTGTGCCGACACCACGTTTTGCTCGTATAGCGATTGTAGGCGACGATATGTCTTCTCGTGGATTTCGAGAGCGGCCTTTGCCTGTTGCCATAGCTGATAAGCACCGTCAATCACCTGCTTTCTTGCTCCGGCATCAGCTTTGCGTTGTTGGGCTTCGGCAGCATCTTTCATCGCCAGCGCTTGTGCAAGTTTAGCTTCAACGGTGGCAGATTGTATTTTAGCAAGGGTGTCGCCCTTATGCACTTGTTGCCCCTCAGCGACAAAAAACTTTTCCACCCGTCCCGGCATCAATCCCGAGACTCTCACTGAAGTGCCGTCAACTTGTCCTTGAGTGGCGTCTTTTGGTGGATTAAGAGTGAGGAAACCAATGATAGCGAGAATAACAATCACGATAAAAGTGATAGCTACAGCCATCATCAGTGATTTTTCTTTTTTCTTCATAGCCTTCTCGTCGGGGGCGGTGAAATTCAGATTGTCTTCCATATCTTATTTGAGTAAAATTGTTAGCAAAATTAATAGTCGAGAGTGCCGGTGACTTTGCGTAGATAGATGTTGCATAAAGCCACATCGATTTGTGCATCGATATTTTCCGAATAAGCCTTTAGCCATGCTGTTTGTGCCTCCATTACGGTGGTGAGCGTCATCACTCCTTCGCGGTAGCCCAAAGAGGCTTGTCGCAGATTTTCGTCAGCCTTGTCGAGATTTGACGCTGTCATGTTGAGGGTGCGTTGCGCTTCGTTGATGCGAAAAGCCGCTTGAGTCACTTGTAGCTCTACCTTCTCTTTTGTTTCTTCCAGCTCCAGCTCGCGCACTATCTTTTCGCTGCGTGCCACGCGATATTTATTGTAGTTGCCTCCCCAATGCCACAATGGCATTTTCAGCACAGCCCCCACGCTAAACATACCTTTGAAACTCTTGTCGAAGCCGTTAAACACGTTTGGGTTGGTCACGCTATATGCACCCATCAGAGCCAATTGCGGCAACATTCCCGAGCGCGCTTCCCATTGTTTTTGCTCATATACCTTTACTCCCAGTTCCAACCCTTTCACATCCGAGCGATTGGCAAACACTTGCTCCATTGAAAACGATAGCGGCGCCATACTGCCGAAATTCTTCTCCTCAGCGAGTTCGTCGACAAGCACATACTTCTCGTCGAGAGGCATCCCACAAAGTTGTGCGAGTGCCATCTTCGAAAGCACCAGCCCGTTGTCTACCTTCGTCAGGTCGATGCGCGCATCGTTGAGCTTCACATCCACTGTCAGCAAGTCGGACGGAGTGGCAATGCCTTCGCGAATCATTGCCGCCACATTGCTATGGAGAGTATCGAGCAAGCATATATAGCTGTCGGCAAGCTTCTTTTTCTCGCTGAGCGACACCACCTGCCAATAGGCTGCATCCACGGAGTAGACCACCTCGCGTCGAGCGTTGTCGAGGAGTTGCGACGCTATCTCCTTGCCGTAGTCAGCCATCTTGTTGAGGGCGCGAATTTTTCCACCCATATATAAAGGTTGGGTCAGAGTAATAGCTCCGGCAAATACGTTATGGGTGTCGTAGGTCATTGCCGACTTAGGTATTACCGCCACTTGAGAGGGAACGGGGGTGCCGTCGGGGGTGAACAACGGTGTGCCGTCGGGCTTCATTACAAGGTTGTAGTCATAGCCGCCGGTGGCGGGATTAAACGACTTTGTGGGTAAATATTGGTCCGACTCCAAGAGTGAAATCTCCTTTTGATTATAAAGATACATTGCTTGCAAGTCGAACGACGGCAAATAGGCTGCGCGCGCCTGTTTATGTTGGAAAGATGCGCTGTTGATACGCTCTTCGGCGGCTCGCAGCTCCTTATTGTTGCCGAGAGCCATCCTTCGGCATGAGTCGAGCGACAGCGTCTTCTGCGCCGTAGCTGCCAAACTACCGCCAAAGCAAGCCATCACGGCAATGATTAATAGTCGGTTAAGTTGCATATTTCAAAATTTTTCAAATATCACATTCCTTTCACAAGTGAGAGATTGATTAACACGATGTAAAAGTAACAAAAACCGACTAATGTGGTTCAAATAATGCAGTGTAATTGCTTATATGTGCAAATATTCAAACTTTTAGAACATCTTTGTGCATTTCTTTTCAGTAGTTGGCTTCGATAAAAGCAAGCATTTGCGCCACCGTCATTGTCCTTTTCATTTCAAAGCCATGTTTTTTTGCTTCAGCCACAGGTGAGAGATACATTCGACTGATTTCCATTTTTCGGTGGTTGAGGAAATCAAGCATCATACTCGGTCGATAAGGTTTCATTTTCTGTGTCGCTTCCATCATCTCGTCGGCAAAGGATGTGGAAATTTCGGCGCCACACGCTTTAGCCGCCTCGATTACTTCAATCATCAAGCTGCGAATGAGTGAGCGTGTTTCTTCTACAGCCATCAAGCGGTCTGTTTCGCTGTTAAGCACCACGCTGAGTCCGTTGTAAGGTATGTTCCACACCAACTTTCTCCAGCGAGCTGTGTTGAGGTCGGGGGCAATGGTTATCGCCACCGATGATGCTCGGAAATCATGGGTAATGGCATCCATCCTTGCCGCATCGACATTGCAATGAATGCCCATCGTCAGTGCGCCGTAGTCGAGGTGGCGGATATGCCCTTTACCCACCTTGTTGGAGCAGATAAAAGCCATTGCGCCGATAATGCCCACCCCGGGGAATATCGGTTGAAGGTCGCGTTCCATGCCAAGTCCGTTTTGTATCATTATCACCGTAGAGTCCGGCTTAAGTATGGGGCGGAGCAATTCCGGCAACTGATGATTGGCGGTGGTCTTCAAACATACGAGCACCACATCGGCCGACGGCATCGTGGTGGCGTCGTTATACACCGCCGGGTGTTCTAAGATGATATCCCCATCTACCGACTCCACGGTCAGCCCATGTAGTTTCACATAATCGTAATCGCTATGTAGTAAGAAGTTGACGGCTTTTCCACTATTAGCCAACTTTGCGCCGTAGAAACCACCTATAGCGCCGCATCCAACCACTGCATAAACCAAATCTTTTCCCATATTACACATAAAATTTATGCGAAATTACAGAAATTATTTAGATTACCGTCATTCATCGCCACATAATAGCAAAAAACACAGCTGTATATGGAGAATTATCACTAATTTTGCAGTTGCTAAAAATCAAGGTATGGGAGTAATTGAAATTTTAATAATAATCAGTATTGTGGTCGGAGGTTGGCGAGGCTACTTTACCGGACTCTCCGGTGGCATTGCCACAACCTTGGGCATGCTCATCGGCATTATTGCTTGTCGCATCTTCGGGGATGTAGCCTATGAGATGCTTTGCGCTATGAGCGATGCTGAGAATTGGGAGGGAGCGCCATTGTCGGGTATGATTTTGGCTTATTTTGTGGTGTTTGCTATCGTCTATGTGAGTTGTATGGCGTTTGGCGGCACTTTGCGACAAATCATCCGGTCTATACATTTGAGTGCTGTTGACCGACTTTGCGGAGTGGCATTCGGGGCAATAAAATATCTGCTGATGGCGAGTGTCGTTCTCAATCTCATCTACTCTTTGAAACCAAGCTTGAGCATCTTCCCGGGAAGCGACTTGCAGCAAAACGTGATGGAATTTGCTCCGTGGTTGTGGGGTATAGCATCGCAGTTGTTATGAACAAAAACGGCTTGAAGATTGTTGATAAATGATTTGAATTTTTGAAGATGAATAACGATAAAACAAACAAATATACTACAGCGGATAAAGCTACCGACACGGTGATTCGCAACGTGACCGAGGGCGATTATAAATATGGCTTTGTCACCGACATCGACACCCATATCATCCCCGTAGGTCTTAATGAAGAGGTAGTGAGATATATTTCCACTGTCAAAGGCGAGCCGGAATGGCTTCTTGATTTTCGCTTGAAAGCCTATCGCCATTGGCTTACGTTGACCATGCCCCGATGGGCGCATCTCGACATCCCCGACATCGACTATCAAGCCATCTCTTATTATGCTGCACCGAAACAAAAAGCAGCTCCTTCGTCGATGGATGAGGTAGACCCCGAGTTGCGCAAGACGTTCGACAAACTCGGCATCTCCTTGGAGGAACAAATGCGCCTGTCGGGAGTTGCCGTTGATGCCGTAATGGATAGTGTGTCGGTGAAAACCACCTACCGCGATAAGCTCGCCGAACTTGGAGTAATCTTTTGCTCTATTTCCGAGGCGGTGAAAGACTATCCCGACCTGGTGAAGCGTTATCTTGGAAGCGTGGTGAGCTATCGCGACAATTTCTTTGCAGCTCTCAATTCGGCTGTCTTTTCCGACGGCTCGTTTGTGTATATCCCAAAGGGTGTGAGATGCCCGATGGAGCTATCTACTTATTTCCGCATCAATGCTGCCGGAACAGGACAGTTTGAGCGCACCTTGATTGTGGCCGACGACGACGCCTATGTGTCGTATCTCGAAGGGTGTACGGCGCCGATGCGCGATGAGAATCAGCTCCATGCAGCAATTGTGGAGATAGTGGTTGAAGACCGCGCTGAAGTGAAGTATTCCACAGTCCAAAATTGGTATCCCGGTGACAAAGACGGCAATGGGGGTATATATAATTTTGTGACAAAGCGTGGGCTCTGTCGCGGTGACCATTCCAAGTTGTCGTGGACACAAGTGGAGACAGGAAGCGCCATCACTTGGAAATATCCCAGTTGTGTGCTCAAAGGCGATAACTCTGTGGGCGAATTTTATTCCGTAGCCGTAACCAACAATCATCAGCAAGCCGACACCGGCACAAAGATGATACACATAGGCAAAAACTCAAAATCCACTATAGTGTCGAAAGGCATTTCCGCCGGATATAGCCAAAATAGCTATCGCGGTGAGGTGAAGGTGGTGAAAAAAGCCACCGGATGCCGTAATTACACCCAGTGTGACTCGTTGCTTTTGAGCAACACTTGCGGTGCTCACACCTTTCCTTACATTGATGTGCAAAACGACAGTTCGGTGGTGGAGCACGAAGCCACAACTTCGAAGATTAATGAAGACCAGCTATTCTATTGCAATCAAAGAGGTATCTCCACGGAAGATGCTGTGGGATTGATAGTAAATGGTTATGCCAAGGAGGTGATGAACAAGCTGCCCATGGAGTTTGCCGTAGAGGCGCAAAAACTGCTGCAGGTGTCGCTTGAAGGAAGTGTGGGATAAAACAACAGATAAAAATCGGAAAAAATGAATAAAATGCTCGACATAAAAAATTTGCATGCCTCTATTGACGGCAAAGAAATCCTTAAAGGTATCAATCTCACTGTGCGCCCCGGCGAAGTCCACGCCATTATGGGCCCTAACGGCTCCGGCAAAAGTACGCTATCGGCAGTGTTGACAGGCCATCCGGCTTATACGGTGACCGACGGTGAGGTGACGTTTTGCGGAAAAAATCTTCTTGAGTTGTCGGCAGAAGACCGCTCTCACGAAGGTTTGTTTTTGAGTTTTCAATATCCGGTGGAAATCCCGGGTGTGTCAATGGTCAATTTCATGCGTGCCGCCCTCAATGCCAAGCGTAAGTATCTCGGCGAAGAGGCGTTGTCGGCAAGCGACTTCCTCAAGCTTATGCGGGAGAAACGCAGCATCGTCCAACTCGACAACAAGTTGGCATCGCGCTCCGTAAACGAGGGCTTTTCAGGTGGCGAGAAGAAGCGCAACGAAATTTTTCAGATGGCTCTGCTCGAACCGAAGCTCAGCATCCTCGATGAGACCGACAGCGGCCTTGATATTGATGCCCTTCGCATTGTGGCTGAGGGTGTGAACAAACTCAAGACAGACAACAACGCCACAATTGTGATTACCCACTATCAGCGACTCCTTGATTATATCAAGCCTGACATCGTGCATGTGCTTTATAAGGGTCGCATTGTGAAAACTGCCGGTCCGGAGCTCGCTCTTGTGCTTGAAGAGCGTGGATATGATTGGATTAAAGAAGAGGTAGACAACGCATAATTTCTCAATGATATGTCTGCAATAAATCAATATATTGACCTATATAACCGGCATCGCAAAGCTATCGATACCCATAGTGGAGGAGCTGTCAATGCTATCCGTCAGCAAGCCTTGCGAGTGCTCTCCGACGCAGCGAGAATGCCTGAAAAAGGCGACGAAGATTATGAGGTTACTTCTCTGGAGGAGGTGTTTGCTCCCGACTACGGAGTGAATATCAATCGCATCGACTTGGGTGCAAATCCTGCCGAGGTGTTTCGTTGCGATGTTCCCAATCTAAGCACTTGCCTCTACTTCTTGCGCAACGATGCGTTTTTTGCCGGCAAAAATTCTGACAACGCACTTCCAAAAGGGGTGGTGATTTGTTCGCTTGCCGAGGCGGCGGTGAAATATGCTTCGATAGTGGATGCCCACTATGGCAAAATCGCACGATTGGAGCATCTGCCCACTGCTCTTAACAGCTTGTTGGCACAAGACGGTGTGTTTGTATATGTGCCTCAAGGCGTGCAGGTGGAGAAACCCGTGCAGTTGGTAAACATCCTCAATAGTAGCGCTCCGCTGATGGCGTGTCGCCGCATCTTGCTGGTGGCTGAAGATGGTGCGCAAATAAGATTGCTATCGTGCGACCACACGCAAAATCCCGACATCGATTATCTCAATTCTCAGGTGATTGAAATCTATGCAGGGCGCAATGCTGTAGTGGACTTCTATGACATTGAGGATTCCTCCGACCGCACTCGACGCGTTTCTTCAATGTATATACGTCAGGAAGAATCGTCGAATGTGCTTGTCGATGGGATTACGCTGAAAAATGGGATTACGCGCAACGATTTCTCAGTGGATATGGTGGGAAATCATGCCGAGTTGCATCTGCTTGGAATGGCTATGGCAAGCGGTAATCGACACGTGGATAATCATACCGAGGTGGTGCATAAGGCTGAATATGGGCATACCGATGAACTCTTTAAGTATGTGCTTGACGGCAATGCCGTGGGTGCTTTCTCCGGACTTATCCGTGTGCTTGAGGGCGCCGACAAGACCGAAGCTTATCAGAGCAATCGCAACGTGTTGGCTTCCGACGAGGCGAGGATGTATAGCAAGCCTCAGCTTGTGATTGATTGCGACGACGTGAAGTGTAGCCACGGCTCGACCATAGGTCAGATAGACCAAACCGCACTCTTCTATATGCGTTCGAGAGGTATCCCCGAACAGGAAGCAAGGCTAATGCTTATGCAAGCGTTTATGAACGACGTGATTGCCGGGGTGAGGATGGATGCCTTGAAAGACCGCTTGCGTCACCTCGTAGAAACTCATATCCTCGGAGGGGCTTCATCGTGTCGCGACTGTGCCTCTTCGTGCAACCAGAAAAAATAAGACAATGCTTGATATTAATAATATTCGCTCTCAATATCCTATCCTCTCCCGTGAGGTTAACGGTAAGCCACTGATTTATCTTGACTCTGCCGCCACTTCGCAAACACCGCAATGTGTGGTGGATAAAATCACCGAGATGTATACTCAGCACAAAGCCAATGTGCATCGAGGGGTGCATCGATTGTCGCAAGAAGCCACCGACTGCGTGGAGCATACTCGAGCGCGTGTGTGCCAATACCTTAACGCTCAATCAATCGAAGAGATAGTATTCACTCGTGGCACTACCGAAGCTATCAATCTTGTGGCATCTTCTTTTGGCGAAAGTCTTTGCAACGGTGATGAGATTATACTTACCGTTATGGAGCATCACTCGAATATAGTGCCTTGGCAACTGCTTGGAAAACGCAAGCGCATCCGCCTGCGTGTGGTGCCTATTGCCGCCGATGGAACCCTCCGTCGCGACATCTATTCGGATATGTTTAGCGAAAACACCAGGCTTGTGGCATTATGCCACGTGTCGAATGTGCTCGGCACGGTGAACCCTATCAAAGAGCTTATTGCCGAGGCTCACTCTCACGGCGTGCCGGTGCTTGTCGACGGGGCGCAAGCTGCCCCGCATCTCAGAGTAGATGTGCGCGACCTCGATGCCGATTTCTATGCCCTTTCTGCTCATAAGATGTATGGACCGACGGGGGTGGGGGTGCTATATGGCAAGCGGCGTCTCTTGGAGCAAATGAATCCTTATCAAGGGGGTGGAGAGATGATTGGACATGTGGCGTGGGACAAAACTACCTTTGCCGACCTCCCCTTTAAGTTTGAGGCAGGAACGCCCGACTTCGTGGGTATCTCCGCTTTTGCTGAAGCGTTAGATTATATTGACAGCATAGGCATCGATAATATCGCCGATTGGGAGCACTGCTTGCTAAAGCGAGCCACAGAGGGATTAATGAAAATCCCGGGAATGAGAATTTTCGGCACTCAGCCGGAAAAAAGCGGTGTAATTTCTTTCCTTGTTGATAACATCCATCACTATGACATGGGAATGCTTCTCGACCAACTCGGAATAGCAGTGCGCACCGGACATCATTGTGCACAACCGTTGATGACGGCTCTCGGCATCGAAGGCACCGTCCGTGCGTCGTTTGCCGTATACAACACTTTTGATGAGGTGGATGCGTTTGTAGCTGCCGTGAAGCGTGTGGCTGATATGCTCCGCCTTGGGTAATAAAAATCTAAAAAACGTTGGTTTTATTATTCTCAACTTGCACTATCTTTAGATAAGATAGGCTGCGTTTCGGCAAAACAAAATAGAATAAATTCATTTTGTTTTTCACTCAACTTGCACTATCTTTGCACACTAAATATTTAAGAGATAAATGACAAAAAAAGAAGTTCCGGTGCTGCTCCTGACCGGTTATCTCGGCAGCGGTAAAACTACATTGGTCAACCACATTCTCTCTAATCGTAGGGGCATTAAGTTTGCCGTTATTGTTAACGATATAGGAGAGGTTAACATTGATGCCTCGCTGATACAAAAGGGTGGTGTAGTGGATGAAAAAGACGACAGCTTGGTGGCTCTGCAAAACGGCTGTATCTGTTGCACTTTGAAAATGAATCTTGTGGAGCAAATCTACGACCTTATGCGTAGCGAGCGTTTCGACTATATTGTGATTGAGGCGAGCGGCATCTGCGAGCCGGAGCCTATAGCCCAAACAATCTGCTCTATACCGCAATTAGGCGAAGAATATCGTCGCTACGGACTGTGTCGCCTCGACTCGGTGGTCACGGTGGTTGATGCGTTGCGTTTGCAAGATGAATTTGGTTGCGGCGATAGTCTCACGCGCTCGAATATTGATGAGGAAGATATTGAAAACCTTATCATCAGTCAGATTGAATTTTGCAATATGATTTTGCTAAATAAGGCTTCGGAGGTAAGTCCCGAGGAGCGTGAACGCATTAAAGCGGTGATACGCACTCTTCAACCTGAGGCTGAAATTATCGAGTGTGACTATGCCGATGTAGACCTCGACTTGCTCGTTAATACCCATCGTTTCAGTTATTCGCGCGTAGCGACGTCGGCAGGATGGATTAGAGAAATTGAGAAGTCGGAAGAAGAAATCGAAGAAGACAATCATTGTCATGGACATCATCATGACCATGATGACGACCACGAATGTGATGAGCACTGCCACGAGCACCACCATCATCACCATCACCACGACGACGGGGGCGAAGTGGAGGAATATGGCATCGGTACGTTTGTCTACTATCGTCGTCCGGCATTCGATATCCATAAGTTTGACCGCTTTGTGGCATTGAAATGGCACAAAAATGTGATACGCACCAAGGGTATCCTCTATTTTTCCAACAATCGAGACATGTCGTTTCTCTTCGAACAAGCAGGAAAACAAAAGCAACTGCAGGAAACAGGTCTTTGGTATGCCACCGCTTCTGAGGAGGAAATTGCTGAAATGAAAGAGCGAGAGCCGGCATTGGAGCGCGACTGGGATCCCGTCTATGGCGACCGAATGATTAAGCTCGTGTTTATCGGACGCAATCTTGACCGCGAAGCTCTTGCTCGCGACCTTGATGATTGTTTGGAGTAACCATAATGCAAATAATAGTTTACCAAAAAACAATATTGTAAAGTATGCCTAAAATTTCTATACGCGGCACAGAGATGCCCGCATCGCCAATACGAAAATTGGCACCTCTAAGCGACGCGGCCAAAGCTCGCGGCACCCACGTGTATCACCTAAATATCGGACAGCCCGACCTCCCCACTCCGCAAGTGGCTATTGATGCTATCCGAGCGGTGGACCGAGCGGTGCTCGAATATAGTCCGAGCCAAGGGTATCGCAGCTATCGAGAGAAATTGACGGGCTACTACAAGAAGTTTGATATCAACCTCACCGCTGATGACATCATTATCACTTCCGGTGGTTCGGAGGCTGTGTTGTTTGCTTTTTTATCGTGTCTTAATCCGGGCGATGAGATTATCGTGCCGGAGCCGGCATATGCCAACTATATGGCATTTGCCATTTCCGCAGGCGCTGTCATTCGCACTGTCACCACAACCATCGAAGAGGGTTTCTCATTGCCGAAGGTGGAGAAGTTTGAAGAGCTTATCAACGACCGCACCAAGGCTATTCTCATCTGCAATCCAAACAATCCCACGGGTTATCTCTACACTCGTAGGGAGATGAATCAAATACGCGACTTGGTGAAGAAATACGACTTGTTTCTTTTTTCTGATGAGGTGTATCGCGAATTTATTTATACCGGGTCGCCATATATCTCGGCTTGCCATCTCGAAGGGATAGAGAATAATGTGGTGCTTATCGACAGTGTGTCGAAGCGATACTCTGAATGTGGTATCCGCATCGGTGCGCTAATCACCAAGAATCCTGAAATCCGAAAGGCTGTGATGAAATTCTGCCAAGCGCGCCTCAGTCCGCCTTTGATAGGACAGATTGCCGCCGAAGCATCGCTTGATGTGCCCGACGACTATATGCGCGACACTTACGATGAATATGTGGAGCGCCGTAAGTGCTTGATTGACGGACTTAATCGCATCCCCGGCGTGTATTCGCCCATTCCTATGGGCGCATTCTACACTGTGGCGCGACTGCCGGTTGACGATGCCGATGAGTTTTGCGCATGGTGCTTGCGCGACTTCCAATATGAAGGGGAGACGGTGTTTATGGCACCGGCATCGGGCTTCTATACCACTCCCGGGGTCGGGAGAAATGAAGTGCGTATAGCCTATGTGCTTAAGAAGGAAGACCTTCGTCGCGCTTTGTTTGTGCTCGAAAAGGCTCTTGAAGCTTATCCCGGACGCACGATATAATTCTTGTGGCGATGTACGATTGGAACAAACATATTATTAGAGAAGACGCTTCGCTGGTGGAGGCGTTGCAACATCTCAACTCTCTTTCCGGACAGACGATGGTCTTGTTTGTGCTTGATGATAACGACCGACTCCTCGGCACTCTCACCGATGGCGATATTCGTCGTTTCATCATCTCCCATCGTAATATCGACACTCCGGTGAAGTCGTTTATGCACCGCGAGTTTCGTCGCCTTAAAGAGGGAAAAATCAGCGTCGAGGCGGTGAGAGACATTCGTCGACAGGGCATCTCGTTGGTGCCTTGTGTTGACGATGACGGGCATATCGTGGAGGTCTACGATTTCTCATCATGTCGGTCTATTCTGCCGCTTGATGCTGTATTGATGGCAGGTGGAAAGGGGGAACGCTTGCGTCCGCTCACTCTCACCACTCCCAAGCCTCTGCTCAAAATTGGCAATAAATGCATCATCGATTATAATATTGAAGCGTTGGCTAACAATGGAATAACCAATATTGCCGTCACTACCAATTATCTTGCCGAACAACTCGACGACCATTTCTCCGAGCCGGTGTGCGGAGTGAAAGTAAGGTGTGTCAGAGAGCCTCGCAAGTTGGGCACTATCGGTTCCTTAAAGCTCGTCGACTCGCTCACCCACGATAATGTGCTTGTGATGAATTCCGACCTGTTTACCACAATCAACTACGAAGATATGTATCTCCAACACATTGAGGAACAGGCGGATATGACTATTGCTGCCGTGCCCTATATGGTGAGCGTGCCGTTTGCCATTTTCCGCAGTGAAGGCTCGCGAATCCTCGGGTTGGAGGAGAAACCCACCTATAATTATTACGCCAATGCCGGGATTTATATCATTCGGCGCAAGCATCTGGCTCTTATTCCCGATGATACGGTGTTTGATGCCACTGACCTTGTCGAGACACTCATCGAAGCTGGAAAGAAGGTGGTTTATCACCAAATCAACGGCTCATGGCTGGATGTGGGCTCGCCCGACGACTTCCGCCATGCTCAAGAACTCGTGAAAAATAAATTTTAAGCAATCATTAACAGCAAAAAATATATATGACTGATAGCATCCGACCTTTAATCCTTATCTCCAATGACGACGGCATTACTGCCGAAGGCATCCATGTGCTTGCACGTGTGGCTTCGCAATTGGGTGATGTCGTGGTGGTGGCTCCCGACGGGCCGCGTTCCGGTGGTAGCTCGGCTCTTACTTGGGGCACTATTCTGCGCCCGGAGCGCCATGCCGACTATTGTGGAGCAGAGATGTGGAGTTTAAACGGCACTCCCGTGGATTGCATCAAGTTGGCACTTCATGCCATCTGCAATCGCCGTCCGTCGCTCGTGCTTGCCGGCATCAACCACGGTGCAAATACCGGTAATTCGGTGATTTATTCAGGCACGATGGGCGCCACAATCGAAGGATGTATTGCCGGAATACCAAGCATCGGTTATTCGCTCATCACTCACAATCCCACAGTAGATGATTTCGCCGCTTGCGAGCCGCTGATTGACTCGCTCACTCGCCAAGTGATGGCTGCCGGATTGCCCGAGGGGGTGTGTCTCAACGTAAATATCCCTGCCGGTGGTAATGTGAAAGGGTGCCGACGCGCTCGTGCCTGCCACGGAGAATGGGTGAATGAATATGATGAATATGCCGACCCGTTAGGGAAGCCGTTTTATATGCTCACCGGTAAATACCACAATCTCGAGCCGGAAGCCACCGACACCGACCTTTATTGGAATGAGCAAGGATATGCTTCGGTAGTGGCTGTGGTGCCCGACAGCGACTATCTTGCTCCACTCCCGGGCATTACCCTGGAATAGATATAAGCATTGAAAAATCACAACACAACCCTCTGAAATGTCAATTCGGAGGGTTGTGTTGCATTATGAAAATATCTGTTGTGTGTCATGTCCTCTGTTTTGGCGTGAAATCTTCTTAGTGAAAAGCTCGATAGTGAGAGCATAGGCTTGTTGTTTTGTGGGAGTTTTCCCATGTTTTCGTCACTTTTTGGAGTTTAAAATTGACCTATAGGTCAAAAAATGGAACAAAAAAAACGAGGATGTATCTCAGTAGATACACCCTCGCAAAAAATAGCATTCAGGTTCTTTCCAGTATTTCTAAGTCTATTTCTTATTGGATAATGTTATTCTACCTGACAATAACTTTGCGTCTGTTGATGATGTTGACACCCTTGCTCGGTTCCGACATCCGCTGACCATTGAGGTTGAAGATATAGTCGTAGCTGTCCGGCTTGTAATCTACCACGGGGGTAACCACACCGGAAACTATGTCGTAGTTAATCTCGATTTTTCCGGCATCGCCAACGATTGAGCCGGGCAAATGCAGATATGCGCTGTTGGCGGGCATTAAAGCAGTGCCGTCAATCTTGACGAAATCTTCGTCTTTCATCATGAAGTTGTAGTATTCACCATCTATACCCTTGACATTGGTGCTTTCAATCACGGGAACGAGTGAGTTGTTCACGGTTGTCGCGCCTGCCCCCGAAGTGTAGTGCAACTGATAGGTCACTCCTGGTGTTCCGCTGAGCAGCACACCACCGGTGTTCGAGTCAATTACATCGCCTTCCACTCTTCGAACATAGATGGCAAGTCCGTTTGAGTCATCCTTCATTTCCGAACGACAATAATATGCGAGTAATCCATCGGGAACTTGCACCGGAGTATTTGTACTGAAAGTACCAATACCCGACGCAGGCACGGTGTAGGTGATATATTTATCTCCGGAGAATACTTTCAGCATCGGTATGTCAAGGTTAGGGTCTTGTATCCAGGTTCCCACCTCTCTGTCGGCTTGCAGCGCTGTCGCTATGGTGCCATCAGAGAGACCTTCGTTTGTAGCCACATTAACTCCCGAAGGATAAGAGGCGGGGAACGATTTCACATAGCAGTTGGTGTGGTTGCCATGGAAATTTGTTCCGGACATTATGAAAGTACCTGTCGAAAGACAGTTGTTAACCGTAATCGAACCGGAATCGTAATCATAGCCGACGAAACAACCACTATAATATCCATAGTCGGATGAGAATGTGCCGGTAAAGAGGCAGTCGCTAATCACTACTATTCCTTGTTCTTTGAATCCGCCTAAGATAGTACCACTTTGTACCCATGCGTCTGATTTGATATCCATTGTGGCTGAGTTCCACACATTAGAAATAGTTGAAGGATTACTGCCTATCACGATTCCGACAACTCCCATATATGCAAATATCGACTTCATTGAACCTGCAATGTGGATATTTTTAATCGTAGCGCCTCGCACTCTGGTAAAGGGAGCCACAATCTCATTAGACTTTCCTACGTATGCCACAGTGAGGGTATGACCCTGACCGTCGAAAATACCTGTGTAGGCATCGCGGTCTTGAGGTCCGATATGCACTTGATTGTCACCCAAATCCACATCGGCAATCATCTTGGCATTGGCACTTTTGTCGGTTTCTACTATCTTGGAAAATTCAATCCAGTTGCGAGCAGTGGCAATGAGGTAATATCCATCATCGTCCTGAGTCATCATCTCGGGGTCGTTCACAATAATGGTGGATACATCGCCTACATTGCCGGTAGGGAGATGCAGATAAGCGCTATTGCCCGGCATTGTGGCATTTTCTGCTACCTTGGCAAATTGCCATTCCTCCAATGTGAAGTTGGTGTATTCACCATCCACAGTTGTAATGTCGGTGCCTGACACCGCAGCAATCAGATTGTTGCCCGGAGTTTCAGCGCCCACATCTTCGGTGGGATATATTTTATATGTTTTGCCGGGTGTTCCGCTGAGTATCACGCCGGTGTTAGCGTTAATCACCTTACCGTCGATTTTCTTGAGATTTATGGCAGCACCTTCGTTAACCACCTCGTTGTCGGTGCAGTAGTAAGCATTCAACCCCTCGGGTAGCATGATGTTGGTTGCCGATGAGAATGTGCCGATACCCGATGAGGGGACGGTGAAGGTTGCGTAACCTTGGCTCAGGAATGAAACCGAGCGGGCATCGCTCAAAGCACCATTAGAGTCGAAGCATCTCCACCACAGGGTGTGGGTGCCTCCTTCAATATCTTTGATATCGATATCCACTTCGCCCGACTCAGAGTTCAAAACTACAGCCGTGGCGTTAATCAAATCATCATCAAACCAATAGATACCGTGAGTTATGGTCGCATCTTCCACTACGCCATCTTCTTTCAAGACAAAGTGTCTGGCAGTCTGAGAGCTCCATTTTCCGGTGCTGTCTTTCACGCGCACTGTAAGCGAGTGCAGACCGGGTTTCAGTGTCGAGATATCGATGATTGAAGGCTTATCGTTCTGAGAAACACTTGCCTCCAAATTGTCGTCAATCCAGTACTGGTGCTCCACAATCGACTTGTCGTCAGCATCTTCAAACGGCACGATGAAATACTTTGTCACATGTGGACTTAACCTTCCGGTGTTGTCTTTCACGCGCACCGTGAAAGTGTGTACGCCGGGGGTTAGCGTTGAAACATCGATGGCAGAAGGCATTTGACCTTTAGTAACCTTGGCCTCCATTTTTCCGTCAATCCAATATTGGTGCTCCACAATCGATTTTTCGGCGACTGCGAGTTCGTTAAACGGCACGATGAAATGCTTGGTAGTATGTGGACTAAACCTTCCGGTGTTGTCTTTGACGCGCACCGTGAAAGTGTGTACGCCGGGGCTTAGCGTTGAAACATCGATGGCAGAAATCATTTGACCTTTAGTAACCTTAGCCTCCATTTTTCCGTCAACCCAATATTGGTGCTCCACAATCGACTCGCCGGCGACAGCGGGTGGCACGATGAAATGCTTGGTAGTATGTGGGCTAAACCTTCCGGTGTTGTCTTTGACGCGCACCGAGAAAGTGTGAACACCGGGTTTTAGTGTCTCAATGGATATGGCAGAAGGCTTTTCTCCTTGAGAAACCTTAGCCTCTAATTTGCCGTCAATCCAGTACTGGTGCTCCACAATCGACTTGCCATCTGCAGTTTCATAAGGCACGATGAAACTCGTGGTTACCGGTGAACTCCACACTCCTGCCTCGTCCTTAGAAATAATGGTGAGCCAGTGGGGACCGGTGCTCAGTGTTGAAATGTCGATGGTTGCATTGCCGGGTGTCGGCTCTTGCGCCTCAACATTTCTGCCGTCAAGCCAATATTTCTGTTCGGCAAAACTTTTTTGTGCTGTTACGGCGGAAATAATCGTGAATGTCGCCGCTATCAGCAGATATCTTATTCGGTACATAGGCTTAAGTATTATTTATTTACACCTGCCTCGTATGTTACATTGAGTTGAGTTCCGGATAGGGTAGCGTTCACTTTCGAAACATAAGGATTGGAGGGAACTTTGTTCCAACCGGCACCTCCCGACAGACCGATGGGAGTGCCATCTGTGCCAACATAGGTTTCCGGGTCTTTAAGTTCAAATGTACGAGTTGGGGTATAATCCCCATTTTCACTATCAGCAAAGATATCAGCGACCGAATTAAGACGGTAACAGTTCTCAAGATCAACATCATTGTAGTAGTTATCTGCAAAAAAAATGCAATTTTTCACTATTGCAGCGTAACCTAAAGGCAAATCACCTGATAATTTATTGATGATGCTGTTTGTCCATAAGAACTGTGCATATTCACGGTAAACACGCGAATACATATTCCCCATATAAGAGTGGTCAATATGCACAAAACTATTGACGCTGAAATTATTGATATTCTTACTTACATAGCAATTAGAAATGAGCAAACCATTTGCGTGTTTATATTGACCCAAAATATCACCGAGCATATAACATTGTCTAAATGTTACATTTTCCGTGTTGTGGTTGAGTTCAATGTTGTTTGTAATACAGCATCTTTGTATCGTAACATTCTTCAGTTGACTATTAAGACCCATATAACCATTGATTTTCACACCCTCAATGTGAATACCATCGAATTCAGTATCACTTCCGTCACCCAGTCTAACAGTGCCATTAATGGTTGTTGTGGCAGTGTTTGTTTCTGCATTATCCTCAAAACCGGCGCCATAGATAGCCAGAACCTTTGATATGTTATTTATCGTATTAAAAATACCTTGGCTCAGGATTATCACATCTCCATCGACCGCAGCTTCATACGCTTGCGCAAAACCGGTATTACCGATGAAAATAGTTTCTGTATCCCCGTGTTGAAGGATGGCGCTGACTTGGTCTGTACCTTGCGCATAGGCTACAACTGTGTAGAAAAGCGCACTAATTAGCAATATAAATTTTTTCATAATACAACTGTTTTACTATTTTATTTGTTTTTATTGATTATCTTGAAAATACTTACTAATCGACTTGAGATTCTCTCTGCCAACAGAGGTGGAGCCGCAAAGTCAACATAATTAAAGTTTATTTATCCACACCTGCCTCGTATGTAACATTGAGGTTGGTTCCGCTTGGAGTAGCGCTAAGTGTCGAGACATAAGGCTTAGATGGAATCTTGTTCCAACCGTCGCCTCCCGACAGACCGATGGGTGTGTTGTCTGTGCCAACATAGGTAGTAGGTTCTTTGAGTACAAATGTGCGATTCGCATCATAATCTATATTTTCACTATCGGCAAAAATATTGGCGAGGTCAACATAGTGGCAGTTTTCAACTAACATATTTTCTTGAAATTGTC
>SFVH01000026.1 GCA_004561555.1 bacterium | reverse complement strand
TGTCTTTTTTTTTACAAATACGAGAACAATTCTTACGTATTCTATCCTTAAAACAAACACGCTAATTTGTTGAAAATTAGCGTGTTGATTGCGGAGCGAGGGGGATTCGAACCCCCGATACGCTTTTGACGTATACACGCTTTCCAGGCGTGCCTCTTCAGCCACTCGAGCATCACTCCAAAATGTTTATCTTGCTATTATGGGTGCAAAGGTAATAATTTTTTTTGAGTTAATGAATATTTGAGACGATTTTTATTTTTCAATGTTTACGAGCAACTTCTTAGATTATATGGAGCAAGCAATTTATCTGAATATTGACTATACTAACATAACACATTACTTTGAGATTATCTACAAAGCTATAAAAACCCGAATAACCTCACGGTCGGTCGGGTTTTAAAATGCAAATTACCTAATTACTTAAATGCTTACTTTTATAGCTGCAAAGATAGAGCGCGGCAACATCGGGCCGTAAATATATCCGGAGTCGCGCAACTCACCCTTGTCGAAGTCTGATTGATAGCTGTTAAAAATGTTTTGTATGCCGGCGGATAATTCCAAGCACGCATAGTCGTAAAGTTTGAAATCATAAGCGACTTTGAGATTAGCATCAAAGAATGCTGGAGTGACCACGGCAGTGTCGATATCCACTCCCGAACCTTCAAGGTGTTGCACCAGCATATTACCTGTACCTGTTGCCGACATAGCGATTGATAGCGGCTTAATCGGGCTGTATTTGATGGTGAAATAACCATAGGTGTCAGGCGTTCGAAACATACGTTTTTCAGCCGGGACATCTTCGTTCTCGCTCCATTTCTCAGCCACCTTATATCGACTTTTCTGATAAGTGACACCGAATTGAGCTTGAAATTTGTTGCCCATCATAGCCTTTGCTTCGAGATTTATCCCCCACACTTTAGCTCCATCTCCGTTACCACGTTCGAGCACTTGATTGCCTTGAGGGTCGAGAGAGTCGAGTTTTCGCAGCACAAACACATCGCTCAAATCAGTATAGAAAGCCTCAACAAGCACATTAGTCTGTACAAAGCCGAAAGTGTGATACCAATCTACCGAGGCGCTGAGGCTGTTGCTACTCTCGTGCTTAAGATTGGGAGCGAGCACGGTGACTACCCTATCGCCTCCGACTACAGCGACATGGAAATCTTCATCATAAGCCTGAGGCGAGCGGAATCCGGTGGAATAAGAAAGGCGGAAGTTGAGATTCTTATTAGGATTAAAGCGCAAGTTGGCTCGCGGGGAAATAATGACATTGTCGATTAGAGAGTGCTTATCAAGGCGAGCACCAATGAGTACACCCCATTTGTCGTTACGCCATTCATTTTGAACATATCCGGAGTAGATGTTCACTCTCTGTGTTACATCGTGGTCGTAACCGAGGGTAACATCATGGAGATAGTTGTAGTTATATTCCAATCCGGCAATAAATTCAGCAGGCATAAACAAGAGTTGCGAAAACTGATGAGTGAATTGCGAGCCGGCGATTGCTGTAAGGTCGGATGTGCGGCCATAGGCATCGGGGTCCATATGGCTGCCATAGTAAGAATTTCTCTTGGTGCACTGCATCGAAGCAAATACATTTAATCGGTTGGAGTAGTCTTTATTCCAAATATCATAAGAAGCTTCGGCAGCATGAATATTATGGTCGGTTTGCTCCGCCACATGAGCATTGTGAGGTTGGTCGTTGATATTGTCACCACCACGACGATACTCATGAGTGGTGTGATATTCGGTTGTCAGTTTGGAGTATGAGGATGTTCTGAAAAAGTTTCTCACTCCAATAGTTTGCGACTTTAGTTGAGGGATTTCCGTGTATCCGTCGCCATCGTGGTCGTACCCATTTCGGGTACGGCTTTGCCCATAAATAAACATTCCCAATTTTCTATTATCACTCACGATAGAAGCGTTGAGAGTGGTATTATTGTCAAGGGCATTGCTCACACCGATAGAAGTTAAAGAGTGGCTCACTTCAGCGGAATTTGTCATGGGGTCCTTTGTGATAATATTGATTGTACCGCCAATAGCCGAGGAGCCGAAAAGAGCGGAACCACCACCTCTCATCACCTCCACTCTATCAATCATATTTGCCGGGATTTGTTCCAATCCGTACACACCGGCAAGAGCAGAGAATACCGGGCGCGAATTCATCAATATTTGAGAATAGTGACCGTCAAGACCATTTATTCTCACCTGAGTGAATCCGCAGTTTTGGCAATCGTTTTCTACTCTCACTCCGGGCTGGAAATTGAGTCCGTCGGCGAGACACGAAGCATTTACAAGCTCAAACGTCTGTTTTCCTACGACATTGACCAACGAAGAAGAGTTGCGTCGCTTCACTTCGCTTTTGCTACCAGTGACCACCACTTGGTCGATTTGCAAAGCATCTTCCAGCAGAGCGAAATTTACTTCCACCTGACGGTTTTTTCTTACGGTGACCTTTTGTGTTTGTGGCACATATCCTATAGCCCTGGCTTCTATCACATAATCGCCTTCGGGCAAATTCTTGAGGAAGAAGTGCCCTGTTGCGTCAGTGATAGTGCCAAAGTTAGTGTTTAGTAAACTGATGGTGACATATGGTATATGCTCATTTGTAGATTTCTCAACCGTATGACCAATAATGTGAGCATCTGTCATATCTGAATCTATAGCCCATAAAGAGAACACCGATGTTGATAACATCAGCGCAATAAGAATAATCTTTTTCATTTATTATCGTGCTAAATTTCTGAATAGTATATTGTCTAATTTCAAAAAGAAACTAAACAACAGGGGGAGCACGAAGAGGATGAAATATTGGAGTGAATAAAGAATTACCCAAACGGCAGGGTGTCGACACCTCCACCACGATATTATCGCAACGCTCCAATAAAGGCTGCTCATCGGCAATATCAAAGGAGAAGCAGTTGATTTGCGCTATCGACAGCACATGCGCCTTCGATGTATGGTGAGCACCTGTGAATGGGTGAGAGTGCCAAATCGTTTCGCCATTGACATTGTGTGGATGAATAAACATCGTGCTACCACAATATAACAATGACACCATTGCCAACAAAAACGAAGCGATGATGCGGTACGAGGTTTTAATATGTCGGTTATTCCCCATTTTCGCGACAAAATTACGAATTATCGTTCGAAACCATAACACAAATGTAGCAAAGATTTGTTAATGACAAGCCAGAGAATAAATAACAATGATAGCACCTCTTCACACTGTTTATGCGCCGAGGTGCTATCAATTATGCCGGGATAAAAACTATTGCTATACCTATTTTGTGCGTCTCACGGACCGAACCGAACCGGAGTTTTTGCTTTTCCCCGAAGAAGATTTTTTCTTTTTAGGTTTCTTTTCAGGCTTTTTCTCCGATTTCTTGTTGCGCGAGCTACGCTTGTTTTTCGGTTCAGCCACAACCGCTTCATCCTCGTCGACCTCATCAGAAGCGACATCACCGCGGTCTTTCACCTCAACCCCTTCATCTTTGCCTTCAGCCTTCAATCGCGCCTCTTCCTCTAAAGCGGCACGCTCAGCGAGTTCCTCGCGAGTGGGAACCCACAGATTACGGTCAAACGCACGGAGACGCGCTTCGATGCTATCTTGCGCATGCTTAAGGTCGTCGGGGTCGGGATACATTTGCATAAGGGTAAGATTGCGTAGGTTACGCGTCTTGTAAATATCGCCTTTATACATACCGAGCTGGAAATAATCATCGTAGTTGTATTTGGCGAGGTTGTTATCATCATCAACAAAAATAGCTTGTTGAGCCATAAACGGGCGCAACTGGTCGAGCTTCACCCAAAACATCGGATACTTCACCGGCTCACCGCCGTAATCGTCAACTCTATGGAGCACAGGACATATTGCCGTGACCTGCTTGGTGACTCTATTTTCAAGGCTGTTAAACTCATATCGCTCGATGGCATAATAGGAAAGCACCTCATTTGATGGCACGTCGCTCTCCTCAATCACATACTTGGGATTCTTTTCCGTACTACCCTTTCCCTTCGTATAAACGATGCGAAAACGGTCGAGCATTTCGTTAACCTTCACTTTATATTCATCAGTAAACATTTCACGCCCGTCGAGATACTCATAAGCCGGCACTTGTCCTGACGTAACCACACGAAGAATCATTCGGAAAAGGCTCTCTTGACTCTCTGTAGGTTCATCGGGATAATAAAGAGCGAGGTTTTCCGCTTGATTCAAGTCAAGCTGACGATAAATAATGCGCTCCCACATTTTAGAAGCATCGCTCACTTCCGGCATATCATAAAAGTCCTTCATACGCTGAGTGACCCCTACTGCCTCGTTATCCTTTTTCTTATTGTCCGTTCTGCGCGTAACTTGAGCTGTAGTCGGCATTACGGCTACTGCAAAAATGGCCACGGCAAGAAGGTTTTTAATCTGTTTCATATATCTGAGAATGAATTATCGATAGTGACACAATTAGTTAACGATTACTTCCAACGGCGAAAGGTCGCGAACAATACCATCCGGTCCCTTAGCACGTATGCGAGTGATGTAGAAGCGTTTGCCACGCGAGAGACGGCGGAAGCTCGTGATTTGACGTTCCGAGAATTTTGCGCCATTACTCTTTTCGGGGATTGCATTACCCATGGAGTCAAACACCACTGTTTCAAACTCTATTACCGAATACTGCACATTAAGAAGGTTGTCGTCGATTGCAGCACCGATACCCCCACAAGAGAGGAGTATAGATTTGGCAAAAGGTTTCGAACCTTTATAGCGCTCTTCATTACCCTTGGAGTCTTTGTATGCGATATAAGCGGTTGGGTCGGGAAGCTTTCTTACGCGGAAAGAAGCGGTAGACACCGTTTGTGCTCTGCCCTCGATAGTAGCCGATACTGAAATCACACATTCCGAGCCAACAGTAGTGGGGCGTGCAAGCCATTGGTCGCCACTGCGAGCAAGCGAGCCATTGGTCATTGTAGCCGAAACGGCATTTTGCGGCACCCCCGGCACAGAAATGCTTATAGGATTATCGATACCGGCATAAAGCACATTCATCATTGTTGCCGAAACGGTTGCCGTAGGCTCAATCACAGTATAATCAGATTGGAAAGGCAACTTCGACACCGAGCCGTCGCCATGCACCACTTCAAGATAACCGGAGTAGTTAAATGTACCTACTTGTGAAGTAGAAAACTCGTAAGTGCGCGAATTCTCCGGCAATTGTTTTCCACCGATAAAGATAGCCGGACGCTGAGTAGTATCAACGGCGGCGAGTACGATGTCGGCAGTATATTTACCACCCCTCATCACCAAACGGGAATTGGGGATAACAAAAGCATCGAGCTGATTTACTCGCACGTCACCGGCATCCACATTGTTCAGCAAAGCGGCAAGAGCTTCGCCTTCAGCGAAGAGCACGTCGTTTTGAATCTTCGAGAGCAGAGTCACGGAAGCGACCACAGGCATATTCTCAAACATACCGGTTACCCAAGGCACCTCAATCATCGAATCTTTCTGAGGCACCGGACGCGGAGTGAGCGACTTACGGATAGCATTTCGCTTGGTGCTGTCGGGCACAAACGCAGAGATATAATCGCGATAAGCAATCAAACGCTGTTGTAGCTTGTTGCCGTTTCCGTAAGTGACCATAATTTTTGAAGAAGCCTCCAAATTATCTTGATTAAGGATGTTATCCACCTTTCCTTCATCGCCATCAGCATCTCTCACAATCATAAGTTTGAGAGAATCAATGAAGGAGCAAAGAGCGATGGTCTTTTTTCTAACCTCCGTGGCTTTGTCATACCACACCTTACCTTTCTGCGGATTTTGCTTGCAAAACTCTTCGAGCTGCAGATAAAGGGCGGCGTTACGGTCGCTGACGTTGGAGTTAGTACGTTTCAAACCATCCTCGACAAGACTGAAGCCGTTGAGCACGTCGCTCGACACATTGAGCGCAAGCATAGCCGTCAGTACGATGTACATAAGGTTAATCATCTTCTGACGAGGCGACATTCTTGCTACATTTCCATTAGCACCCATTATTAATTAGAGTTCTGAAAATTTCTAAAATCAATTAATTGTTATGCATTCAAATCAGCGAGAGGGATTGTAGGCGGTTGCGGCTCCTCTGCCGGCTTGGCATCCGGCATTTTTGGAGTTACCGGAGCTGAGGCTTGAGCGGCAAGCGGATTTTGCATATTGATAGTCATAGCCGTAATCATCTTTTCATATACGGAGTTGAGCTGCTTCATATATAAAGCCATCTTTTGTGTTTCTGCACAATAGCTATCGCTCTGAGCGGCAGCACGGTCATACATGGCGCTAATCTCCTTCAGCCCTTTATTGACGCGGTCAATGTTGTCGAGTTGAGAAGAAATGCTCTTTAGCTGAATCTCATAAATGGTGTTTAATCCGGCAATATTTCTGTTCAAACTCGTCATTTGGTCTACATATCCAGCGGCACTGTTGGTGATGTTGTCGCTGTTTTCTGACACCACACGATAGCTGTCGAGCAATGTCGACGACACACGATTGAGAGCCTCGGTGGTTTCCTGCAATTGCTTCATCTGCTCGGCAATAGAGGTTAGGGTGTCGGCAGTAGAAGTAGAAGCCGTTGTTGCTCCCTCCATATCCACCGAAGATGCGCCACCGATAATAATAGTGCCGGAAGCGGCATTAGCAGCGGCACCCTTACCATGGTCGGCGGAATCCTCGCTGTTGCTACCGGTTGCCACTCCACCAATAATCATCCCCCCTGCACCACCTTTAAAATCCGGACGGTCCTCGGGGTTTTTAGTGTTAAACACTTCAAATACCTCTTCCCAATGATACTCACGAGGAGGGCGGTCGAAAGCAGTCAAGACAAACATCAACACCTCAGTGCCCATACCAATCGACAAGAGGGCATTACCACCGGGAAGGTGAAGGATTTTGAAGAGAGCACCCCAAATTACGACGGCGGCACCTATACTATAAGCGAAATTGAAAAAACGCTGACCTTTCTCACCGGAGAGAAAAGCCTCAATGCCGTTTTTATATTTTTTTATTTTTCCCATAATTCAAAAACAGAAATAAAAGGACTAAACTATTTTTTTACTTTCATCTTGCCCTTGGCAAAACCAATTTGTGTGCGCACACAACGGAATCCGATAAATGAACGCTGCTCGTTTTGATATTCCCAAGCTCTCAGGTCGGCTCTCACATTGTGAGCAATATCTTTCCAAGAGCCTCCACGAATCACCTTACGCTTCATTCTGTAAGGATCTTCAAGAGCGGCATCATAACGATATTCAGGGTTGATGTCCGAACGTAGTCGGTCAATGCTCTCGGTATAAGCGGTAGAAGTCCATTCGCTGACGTTGCCTGCCATATCGTAGACACCGAAATCATTAGGCTCATATGTACCGCATTTTGAAGTGATAAGATTTCCATCACGCACATAATTACCCTCGCCGGGCTTTAGATTAGCATAGAAACAACCATCGTCGGTCATAGGCATATCACCTGCCCACGGATAACGATTATCGCTTTCTCCGGCACGAGCGGCAAATTCCCATTCAGCCTCAGTGGGCAAACGATAAGGCTCGATATACACGCCTTGCTTACCGAGTGAGCGTCGCAGATAGTCGGTGCGCCAGTTGGCAAAGGCATTGGCTTGCTCCCACGATACCCCTACAACAGGATAGTCGGAATAACCCGGATGAGAGAAATATAAGCGTGTATAAGGCTCATTGTAAGCATTTTCAAAATCGTTTATCCACACCGTAGTGTCGGGATAAACATTTACAATATAAGTGTTGAGGAAATCATAGTCGGACGACAATTGACGAATGATTGTTTCACGGACAATTTCGCCATTATCGTTGACATAAGCAGTATCCTTGGAGATTGTCGGGTTTTCGGTATCCACAGGAATATCGGTATTGTAGTTACGACGCTTCGGGTCAAGGCGATTTTTGCGTTTTGCTGCCTCTGTGAGATTATAAATCTCATATCGATAGTTTAGTTGAGCCACATCAAGCTCCGACACACCGGTAATGGGATTAATCTTATAAACACTTTCGATGGCACGTTGCTCGTCTTCGGTGGGATTTTTCCAAGGGATAGGCTTTTTCCAATTGAGATAAGGCTTAATAGGATTGCCTTCTTTATCCTCCTCAATTTTAAACTCCTCATCGACTTCTGCCAACCGTTCACGAATAATAGAGTCGCGCACCCAATACACAAATTGGCGATACTTGGCATTAGACACCTCCGTTTCATCTATCCAAAACGACTCTACAGAAGCGCCATTAGGTTTAGCCTTTATGTTCCATACGGAATCATCAGCGTTAGGGCCAAGAGCCATAGAGCCACGGTCAACGAGCACCATCCCATAAGGAGTAGGCTCACCGAGAGCTGTACCTCTCACACCGGTCACTTCACCGCCGTCACCTCCGATAGAAGTCTTCGGAGAGAAAGCACAGGAAGTGGCCAAAGTAGCGATTGCGATATAACTTGCTGTTTTTTTCATATCCTTACATTATGCGAATACTCTTGTGTTTGTTTTTATTTTGTCCTGACAAATTCAATTTCATACTGTAACCCACAAGGATTTCGTGGCTGCCACTGCTGGCTTTTTTAATTGCCGATGTCGGATAGTCGAAGCTATAACCGACAAAGAAATTTTTAAATTCCGCAGCTACCATCACCGACACGGCATCATTCCAACGATAAGCCACACCACCGGAAATGAATTTGTTGTAGCGCACACGCGCTGTGAGCTCCCCTTGCGTCATATCGCCCAAATTAGAGCGCAAAAGCAAAGATGGCTGTATTTCAAATAACGTATTTTTTATTGGAATATTGCCACCGGCAATGAAATAAAGTAATCTGCCGGCTTGCGACTCATATCCTGAGTCGTCGCTACCTTCCGATGTGTTAAGCTTTACTGTAGGCTCCATGATGTGAGTTGCAGAAATGCCGGTCCAAAAATATTTGTGAGTGTAATACACACCAAGATTCATATCAAAAGCCGTGCCGTGGAGGTCTTGTGTGGGGATAGCATTGTCGTTGCTGTCGTGAGCTTCGTCACCATCAGGGATATACACCTCCGACCCTTTAAAACCTTGGTCGAAAAGTCCCACTTGCACACCGATGCCGAGTTCGCCTTTGAAAAGTTTAAGTTTATAAGAGCCTTGCACACCGACATTTAAGTTGGAAAACAACCCGAGACTTTCTTGTTGAAGCGCCACACCTACACCGACACGCTTGCCCAACACTTTCACCGGCATATCAGCGGTTGCGATAAAAGAAGTGGGCGCATTAGGCATTCCCACCCATTGCAGACGCGAGCCGGCAGTGATGTGAAGGAAATCGGTTAATCCGGTTGCTGCCGGATTGTAATAGGCAGGCATTGCCCAATATTGCGATAGTTGAGTATCTACTTGAGCGGACAAATTGAAAAACGCTACCAAAGAAATAATGGCAACAATTATTCGTTTTTTTATATCTTCAATTTTTTTCACCGCCTATTCAAAATAAAAAGTAAATACCACCATGTTTGACTTTACCTTTGACAACGACTGAGTAAACACCTGTTTCACAGGGTCATCAACGAGGTCCGATCGGTCTTTTTTAAGCACGTCATTTAGACCGAAACAAAATTTCACCTCCGGGATAAACTTAAAAAACGGGAGATAGACATCTAACCCGAAACCCACTGTCAGATAATAGTCGGACTGCGACAATTGGAGCAGTTCGCCGTCTTTACGCTTTGCCACATCAAATGCCGCCAAAGCGCCGGCGGTGACATAAGGACGAATGTTGTGATAACGGTTGCCTGACATTTTCACATCTAATGGCACCACAACACTGCTATTCTTCAGATTCTGCTTTTCCAGCTTTCCTGACTGAGCTTCACGAAAAGTCACTGTCTTACTTCCGAAATACATTCCCGGCGACAAGCGCAAGTTGAAATGCTCAGCCAAGCGCAAATCTGCCATGATATTCACACAAAATCCGGGCGATAGTTCAGCCACCTCGCCAAACCACGCTTCACCGCTCTCAGTGACAAAACCATTATGAGTGAGATTAAGGTTTTGATTGTGAAATCCCACTGAGAAGCCATAGTGTAATCGCCTCATATCGGCATAAGGGCGATTGAGGATTTTATCATTATCCTGAGCCGCTATATTGCCGAAACACGAGGCAACGATAACTATCAATATGAATATTGTGCACTTCTTCATACAAGAATAAAACGCAAAAAAGTCGATGTTATTGCAATAGTTTCAAAATTTCGCTAAAAACATCTTCTTTCGGGAAATATTCGCTACATTTGTGGAAGAAAACAAAAAGAAAAAATTATAAGTATGAACGACTTTCACGACCTACTCTACAACCGACGCAGTATCAGAAAATATAAGGAGAGCGAAATTTCTTCTGATAGCGTGAGATTAATCCTTGAAGCCGCACTGGCTTCGCCCTCTTCTAAAAGCAAAATGCCCTGGCAGTTTGTTGTGGTTGAAGACAAAGCGATGCTTGAGAAACTTAGCCAATGCAAAGAATTTGGGGCTCGTCCTATTGCCGGAGCTGCAATAGCGATAGTGGTGGTGCTTAATCCCTACGAGAGCGACGTGTGGGTGGAAGACGGCTCGGTAGCCACTTTTGCCATACAACTTCAAGCACAAGACCTGGGATTGGGTAGCTGCTGGATACAAGTACGCGAACGCTACGACAAAGACGGCAAATCGGCAGAAGAGAACGTAAAGGAGCTACTTGGCATCCCTATGGATATGAGGGTGCTTTGTGTAATCTCTATCGGAGAGAAGGATGAAGAGCGCAAACGTCTCGACGAAGACAAATGTAAATGGGAGAAAGTGCACATCGCCCAATGGAGAAACGACGAATAGCCGTCATAGGCGCGGGAAATGTGGCGTGGCATCTTGCGCCGGCATTATCGGAGACACACATCGTGACTCAGGTAATGAGTCGCTCAAGGGCTAATGCTGAAGCGTTGGCATCGCGCATATCCGGCTGTGAGGCTATAACATCATTGTCGCAGCTGCAAGACAATGACATCTATCTCATTTCAGCTAAAGATGATGCCATTGGGGAGATTGTGAATGCCGTAGGCGAAAACCACTGTGCCGGATTGTGGATTCACACCTCGGGAAGCGTCGACAAAGAAGTGTTTTCAGGGAAGATATCCCGCTACGGAGTGTTTTATCCTTTGCAAACTTTCTCAAAAGCTTCAGCGCTGAACATGCGAGAAGTTCCGATTTTTATTGAGGGTGGCAATGAAGCTACGACAGAAGAAATAAGACGATTGGCTCAGGATATCAGTGATTGTGTGTATTATGCCGACAGCAATATCAGACGACAAATGCATATCGCTGCTGTCTTTGCATGCAACTACACCAATTATCTTTACACCCTTGCCGACGAAGTATTGGCAGAAAGCGATATCCCGTTTTCGGTGCTTCGGCCTCTTCTTGATGAGACACTACGCAAGGCTGTTGCCAATGGACCTGCAAAATCGCAAACCGGTCCGGCATCACGTGGCGACAAAGGAATAATAGAAACTCATCTGTCAATGCTCTCCGACGATAAGAAAGAGGTGTATCAACTATTATCAGAGAAAATCTTTAACCGCTATAATTTATGAGTGGCATAAACTATGACCTAAAGCAAATCCGCGGGTTTGCCTTTGATGTGGACGGAGTGTTATCCGCCTCCACCATCCCCCTTCATCCCAATGGAGAGCCGATGAGAATGATTAATATTAAAGATGGCTATGCTTTGCAATTGGCAGTGAAACTTGGCTATGAAGTGGCAATCATCACCGGTAGCAAGACCGAAGCAGTGCGCAAACGTTTTGAAGGATTAGGCATCAAAGACCTTTTTCTCGGAGCATCGGTGAAGTTACCCGTCTATAAAGATTGGGTAAAAGCAAGGAGATTGAAGGATGAGGAAGTGCTGTTTATGGGTGACGACATCCCTGACATTGAGGTGTTGCATTGTTGTGGATTGCCGTGTGCTCCTGCCGACGCTTGTGCCGATGTGCTCAACTGCGCAAGCTACATTTCTCCGCGCTGTGGTGGTATGGGTTGTGCTCGCGACGTCATTGAGCAAGTGTTGCGCGCACATGGAGACTGGATGAAAGACTGCCATGCATTTGGTTGGTAAAAAAATTATTATTTCTATGTTAGAGAATCTCAATAAATACGATATCATTTTGGCAAGCGGGAGTCCGCGTCGCCGAGAATTGCTCTCCGGGTTAGGACTACCTTTCAGAGTGTCAACGCTTTCAGATATTGACGAAAGTTATCCCGCAGATATGCCAGCCGATGATGTGGCAGAATTTTTATCTCACAAAAAAGCAGAGGCATATCTGAAGAATCTTGGCGACGACCAACTTATCATCACCGCCGACACGGTCGTGGTCTGTGGCAAAGAGGTTATTGGAAAGCCAGCAGATGCTGAAGATGCACGACGGATGCTCAAACGATTGTCGGGCAACGTGCATCACGTTGTGACGGGGGTAACTGTCACGACAAAACAAAAAACAGTGTCGTTTTCGACGATTACGGAAGTGAGTTTTGCCATACTGTCAGACGATGAAATCTCTTATTACATTTCCCACTATCAACCATTTGATAAAGCCGGAGCCTACGGCATCCAAGAATGGATAGGCTTCGTTGGAGTGGAGGGCATCACGGGTAGCTACTTCAATGTTATGGGGTTACCCATTCAGCGGCTATATCAAGTGCTTAAAAATTTTTAGTCATAACACAATATGTGTTCACACCGGTGGCTCTGCGACTGTCAAATCGGCGGTATAACTTACTCCTGCCGGAGACAACAACAACGAGCCACCGACAAGCCTATGATTTTGAAACTTAGGAGGAGTGAGCGTCGACAGGAATTGGCGCAAGTTCTCTTGTGTGCGATGATACAACACTCGCATCACGCCTGTTTTTTCTTCCGATACTACCCTATTTCCAAGGATGCTACTTATTACCCCCATAGTGGTGCGAAGATTAAGTTCGACGCAAGGATTGATAGCAATTTCCCCTGAGTCGTCAGCATAAATCATCATGTCAACCCCAAAATAACCGTAGAAATCTTCGGGTATTAAATCTTCCATAGTTTCTACAAGAGCAGCTCTTAACGTTTGTAGCTTGGTAATACTCACCCACTTACATAATTCGGCTTCCAACCTTGTAGTTGAAGCTACCAATGCATGGTCGTAGCTCATCTGCCGATTGTTGAAAAACACCGAATAACCTAAGAATTTCACTCTTCCCCCTTCAGCAAAAAATTCCATTGCAAAGTCTTGCTTTTTATCAAGCCATTTTTCACACACTATAGCTCCTTGACGTCGCAGTGCGCCCTCAACCGGGGCATGGGGAACATTTGACGGGTTACATCTAATCACACCTCTGCCACTACTCGACCACGGAGTTTTCAGCACTGCATCTTGCATCTTTTTCACAGACGCAATCACTTGCTCGACAGTATGGCATACCATTGGTATCGGCGGCGAAGCTATACCTTTATCATCCAACCGTTTGAGGATGCCTACTGCAGTCAAACGTGACGACAAAATGCGAAGTTTATCCATCAGCGGGTCACAGTAAGGCACTTCTGCTCCGCGACGTCGCATTTCGCAACAAGCATATTTACTCCATCCCCACGGCAAAGGAGCATAATCACCTCCGGAATAAATCTTAATACCGGAATATGAGGGAAAGCGTTCTGCCACCTTATCCACAAACTTCTGATTAATATCGGAAGGAGAAGCAAGTATGGCATCTCCCGGCGAGGCTATCCATAACGGCAACAGCTGCAAATCCTCGCGCAGGCAACGAGCCGGAGCAGGCGGAGTGAAATGTTTCACATCTGCTGCAAGAGCAATGTCATTTTCAGGATTAAAAAATAGAAGATTACTATCTTTCATTCTACAGTCACGGAAATCAATTCCACCGGAGCATTTCCCAACGGCTCCATTCTCACACTATCCATAGCATAAGGCAAGAGCACCGTCTCACACTGAGCAAGAGTTTCTTTTGCACCATTATTTGACGTTATCATCATCTTACCGGAAAGGCATATGAGAATCTTAAAACTACCTGCCGCCTTCACTGCCATCTGCATGGGGTGCTCCAACCTCACAAACATTGACACAAACTTGTCGCAACGCTTAATTTCCGCTATCCCTTCACAGTCCATCTCAAGATGGCATTTATAGTCGTCGTATTCGCCGAAATCAATCGACTGCATAGCCAAATCTGTGTGCAGTTCGCGCTTTTTGCCGTCTTTATCTATACGGTCAAAATCATACACCCGATAAGTGACATCCGACGACTGCTGTATTTCGACAATAAAATTTCCGGCACCAATGCTATGTATGCGACCGGCAGGAAGATAAAACACGTCGCCTTTACGAGGATGAAAGCGATTGAGATGCTCTACCACTGTGCCTGTTTCTATCTGCTGTTTAAAATCATCAGCTGTCACTTTATGCATAAAGCCGGAATAGAGCACGGCTTCATTGTCGGAGTGCATAACATACCACAACTCCGTCTTGCCGAGGCAATTATGTTGTTGACGCGCAAAATCGTCATTGGGATGCACCTGAATGGATAAATCCTTAGCGGCATCAATAAATTTCACCATTATCGGAAATCGAGTGCCATAACGAAGGAATACATCGCGCCCCACCAATTCGTTGCCAAATTTTTCAAGGAGTGTCTTTATCGACATTCCCGAATATTCACCGTTTACAACTACCGACTCATGTCCCGGAACACCCGTAAGCTCCCAACTTTCTCCGACATTTTCCGGAATATCAACGAGACCTTTCAAGCGACCGATTTTGTTGCCGCCCCAAATGACCGGCTTCAATAAAGGCTTAAATTTCAGCGGATAAGTATTAAGCATAAACTTCCAAATTTCAATCCATTCTATCTCTATAATCCTCGTAAGAATACTCTCTCAACACTTCAATATCACCCGATGAGCGTTGCAACACAATGGAGGGGTGATGAATGCCGTTAAACATATTGGTTTTGACTGTTGTGTAGTGGTTCATGTCCTCAAAAGTGAGCACATCGCCCTCCTTGAGAGGAGCGTCAAAACTCCAATCGCCAATAAAGTCGCCGCTAAGACACGAATTACCACCGATGCGATAAGTTGGTTTCCCCTCCATAGGCTCCGGCAACGCCTCTGAGATGGCAGGCTTATAAGGCATCTCCAAGCAGTCAGGCATATGGCATGCAAATGAGGCATCAATAATAGCAGTCTGTATGCCATGATTTTCTGTCACATCAAGCACCTTTGTCTTCAAATCACCGGTGCGCCAAGTAAATGCGCTCCCCGGCTCCAATATCACCTCCACCCCGGGATGCTTCTCTTTAAATCTACGCAGCAATGTCACAAGATGGTCCACATCATAGCCATTACGAGTCATCAGATGTCCGCCTCCCATATTCACCCATTTTATTTGTGGCAAAAATTCCCCGAAACGCTCTTCAAAAGCGTCAATCACCTTCTCCAAATCGTAGGAAGTAGACTCGCACAAACAATGGAAATGCAAGCCCTCAACACCTTCAGGCAAATTGTCGCCAAGAGCTTCACGGGTGACTCCAAAGCGCGACCCGGGCATACAAGGGTTGTAGATATCCGTTTCTATCACCGAACATTCAGGATTCACTCGCAAGCCGCACGACACCCGCTGTGAGGCGCAATGAGTGGCATTATAGGCAGAAACATAACTGCTATATTTTTTAAATTGGCTCACGGAGTTGAACACCAAATGACTGCACCCATCAACAAATTCTCCTATCGTAGCATCTGTATAAACAGGGCAATAAGCATGCACCTCGCCGCGAAGGTATTCGAGCGACAATCTCATCTCATTGAGCGAGCTGGCAGTAGATGCCTTGCAATACTCGGAAATAATATCAAAAGTCCTCCATGCGGCATTAGCCTTAAATGCCATAATGATTTTCACTCCGGCTCGTTGTTCCACCGACTTTATCAATCGGAGATTATCACGAAGTCTGTCTTCATAAATGATGTAGTATGGTGTAGTCAGTTGTTTCATCATTTTAATATTACAAATTTTGCAAACTTAAGCATCAGCACCTTAGTGCCACATGAGTCAAAATTGACAGTAATCTTTGCCGAATCCTCCAAATCTACTTTAATAATCACACCCTCACCAAAACGCTCGTGACGTATGCGCACACCTTCAGCTATCTTCTCTTCTCCACAATCTGAAGGCTTTTCGATGTCCGGCATTGACTTCGGCACGGAAGTCACGGGTCTCAAATGTTCCACTTTGTGTTCTTGTGGGACAAAGCGTGCTGTATTTACGCGACGCATGCCATAGCTGCCGCCGCCGAAAGAAGAACCTCCACCTTTCTTGTCAATCAGCGAAGGGTCAATGTCACGGATAAAACGGCTGGGCTCACACACTGTTGTCACACCATTGCGATAACGCAACATAGCATAAGTAAGCACACACTGCTCTTCAGCGCGAGTGATTGCCACATAAAGCAATCGTCGCTCTTCTTCAATCTCGGCAGGTGAGCCTGCACTATGCAACGACGGAAACAGCTCGTCTTCGACTCCCACAACATACACATTTCGAAATTCCAACCCTTTAGCGGCGTGGACTGTCATCAATGTAACTTTAGGCGTGTCGGCATCATCCTCTTTGTCTTGGTCGGTGGCAAGCGACACCTCCGAGAGAAAATCATTCATCATCACCCACCGGGAGCCTTGCTCCAATCGCTCCTCCACAAACTGATTGACAGCCGACAGCAATTCGTTGAGGTTTTCCAATCGAGAAATATTCTCAGGTGTTTTATCGACAATCAAAGAGGTCGTAAGGCCTGCTCTCGCATAGATACTCTCAGCCACTTGTGCCGCATTCACCCCGGCAATATCTTGATTAATCGCCGACTGTATAATATCGCGGAACCCCTCAATTTTTTTGATCGTTCCGGCATTGAGCTGCAAGCCTACCGTTTGAGGCGAGCATATTGCGTCCCACATACTTACACCATTAGCTAACGCTGCCACACGAATCTTCTCCACCGTTTTCTCCCCTATCCCTCTTGCCGGATAGTTGATGATGCGACGTAATGCCTCATCATCGTTAGGGTTAACAGTCATCCGGAAGTATGCCAAGGCGTCTTTTACCTCTTTGCGTTGATAAAACGAAAGCCCGCCGTAGATGCGATAAGGCACATTGCGTTTGCGCATACTATCTTCAAAAAGTCGCGACTGAGCGTTGGTGCGATAAAGAATGGCGAAGTCGGAATAGGAGCTTCCTTGATGCATCTTCATCTGCAAAATTTTGTCGGTCACGACATAGCTTTCTTCGTAATCCGACTGGCAACACACCACTTGTACTTTATCGCCTACAGAGTTGGTGGAAAAAATTCGCTTCTTTATCTGATTCCGATTTTTCTCAATCAGGCTGTTAGCCACATTGAGGATATTTTGTGTAGAGCGATAGTTTTGCTCCAACTTAAACGTCTTTAATCCGGGATAATTATGCTCCATTTTGAGGATGTTGCTGATATTTGCACCTCGAAATGAATATATGCTTTGTGCATCATCACCCACTACACACAATTTCCCGTGACCGCGTGAGAGCTTTTGCACAATGAGATGCTGCGCAAAATTTGTGTCTTGATACTCATCGACAAGCACATATTGAAAAAAATTCTGATATTTCTCCAATACCTTTGGGAAATCACGAAAAAGAATGTTAGTGTAAAACAAAATATCGTCGAAGTCCATAGCTCCCGACACCTTACACCGATTCCAATAGGCTTGATAAATCTCGCCTATTTGTGGCATTGCTGCGCGAAGGTCTCGTTGCGCCAACATAGCATCCTGCCTGTACGACAATGGGTCAATAAGCGAATTCTTAGCCCTGGAAATCACAGCCGCCACATGTGAAGGAGGATATTTTTTTACGTCAATAAACATCTCTTTCATTATCACCTTCAACGCCGATTTTGTATCGGTAGTGTCGTAGATGGTGAAATTGGAGGGGAAACCGAGAGTGGTGGCATTAAAACGAAGAATACGCAAAAACATAGAGTGAAACGTACCCATCCATAGCATCGATGCCATCTCGGCTCCTATAAGCGACGAAATGCGAGAGCGCATCTCACGAGCAGCCTTATTGGTAAAGGTCAATGCCAATATCCTCGCCGGAGAATAGCCATTTTGCACAAGATACATAATCTTGTTGGTGAGCACACGTGTTTTTCCCGAGCCTGCGCCGGCAATCACCAACGCCGGCCCGCCGTCGTAGCGCACCGCTGCCAATTGTTGCTCATTTAAATCTTGAAGATAGGATTCCAAAATATACGTATTATTTTCGTTATGCAAAATAGCATACAAAGATAAGGCATGACAGTTGAAAATCCAAAAATCCTTATCAATACCGACTGCAAAAACCGTTTTTTTCAACTCAGTACAAGAAATGACAATAATAATTAGTAATTTTGCAGTTTGAAGAATAAAAATAATAAAAGCTACATATATTTATGGAAAAGAATTTTAAACGCACATTGGTGACCACGGCTCTCCCTTATGCCAATGGTCCGGTGCACATCGGTCACTTGGCAGGCGTGTATGTTCCCGCCGACATCTACACTCGCTATCTCCGCCTTAAAGGTGAAGACGTGATAATGATTGGCGGCTCCGACGAGCATGGCGTGCCCATCACCATCAAAGCTAAAGCCGAAGGGGTTACTCCTCAAGACATTGTGGACCGATACCACAAGATTATCAAAGATTCATTTGAAGAATTGGGTATCTCTTTCGATATCTATTCACGTACCACAACCGACATACATAGCCAAATGGCTTCCGACTTTTTCAAGAAGCTATATGACAAGGGCGAATTTATCGAAAAAACCTCTATGCAATACTACGACGAGAAAGCCAATCAATTTCTCGCCGACAGATATATCGTAGGCACATGCCCTCACTGTGGCAGCGACCATGCTTATGGCGACCAATGCGAAGCATGCGGCACATCGCTCAATGCCACCGACCTCATCGACCCTCACTCGGCAATCACCGGCAACAAGCCCGTGCTCAAAGAAACCAAACACTGGTATTTGCCTCTCGACAAGTGGGAGCCGCAACTTCGTCGATGGATTCTCGAAGAGCATAAGGAATGGAAACCTAACGTTTACGGACAATGCAAATCGTGGCTCGATATGGGCTTGCAGCCGCGTGCCGTGAGTCGCGACTTGGATTGGGGAGTGCCGGTGCCGGTGGAAGGAGCTGAAGGCAAGGTGCTCTATGTGTGGTTTGATGCGCCAATAGGCTATATCTCCAACACCAAAGAACTGATGCCTGAAAAGTGGGAAACCTACTGGAAAAGCCCCGACACTCGCATCATCAACTTTATCGGCAAAGATAACATCGTATTTCACTGCATAGTATTCCCGGCAATGCTTATGGCTGACGGCTCCTACCAGCTGCCGGAGAATGTGCCCGCCAACGAATTTTTAAACCTCGAAGGCGACAAAATTTCCACCTCGCGCAACTGGGCTGTTTGGCTTCATGAATATCTCCGCGACCTGCCGGGCAAGCAAGACGTATTGAGATATGTGCTCACCGCCAATGCCCCTGAGACTAAAGACAACGATTTCACATGGAAGGACTTCCAAGCACGCAACAACAATGAGCTGGTGGCTATCCTAGGTAATTTCGTGAACCGCACAATAGTGCTCACCCACAAATATTACAACGGTGTAGTGCCTGCTTGCGGCGACCTCACTGACTACGACCGTGAGACCCTCCGCGAGTTTGCCGACGTAAAAGGCAATCTTGAAAACTATCTCGACCACTTCCGTTTTCGCGATGCTCTGAAAGAGGCAATGAACCTTGCTCGTATCGGCAACAAATATCTCGCCGACACAGAGCCTTGGAAAGTGGCGAAATCGGATATGACGCGAGTAGACACTATCATGAACATTGCTATGCAAATCACCGCCAACCTCGCAATCGCATTCGAGCCGTTCTTACCATTTATGAGCAAGCATCTGCGCAACCTCATTGGGATGGATGAGTGTAAGTGGGAGTTGCTGGGCAGCGTGGACATCATCGCTGCAGGGAGCATGGTGAAACCTGCTGAACTCCTTTTTGAGAAAATTGAAGACTCTGTGATTGAAGCGCAAATAAAGAAGTTGCAAGACACTAAAGAAGCAAATAAGTTGAAAAATTTCAAGCCGCAACCGGTAGCTGAAAATGTGGCATTCGACGACTTCCTAAAGCTCGACATCCGTGTGGGAAAAGTATTGGAATGCCAAAAAGTGCCTAAAGCAGATAAACTCCTACAATTCAAGATAGACGACGGAATGGGTGGACGCACCATCGTGTCCGGAATAGCTAAATATTATGCTCCCGAAGACTTGGTGGGAAAAGAAGTGTGCTTTATCGCCAACTTCGCTCCTCGTCGCCTTAAAGGAGTGGAATCGCAAGGCATGATTCTCTCCGCAGAAAATGCCGATGGCTCACTCGTTGTGATTGGGCCACAGGGAGAAGTGCATCCCGGCTGTCAAGTGAAGTAACAATCTCTCACTAAGCGACACTATCAAAAAAGCTACCCTCTCCCGGGTAGCTTTTTGGCATTATTGGACTCAGCGGATGCAATTGATGGTGGCGCTGAGATTGTCAAACCCATGAGTTCTGCCGTTGTTTTACGGCAAGTGACTCACTGAATTCTTTCATCGAATGTTTGTGGTAAGTGTCTTTGAGGATGTGAACACACCCTGTCATATCGTTGTAAGGCACATCAAGGGGTATAGCCTTCACTTTATGTTCGTTGTAGATGGTGTCTTCTGCCAAGATAGTTACGAAGTGCGTTTGCCGAATCAGTTTAAGCAAAATGTTCACCTCATTCAGTTCGATACAAATTCTCTTCCCGAAGGAGCTACTGATGGCACAAACCTCACCGGTATTGTGAAGACGTCGCTCAACGTGGGTGGTACAACCTACACAGCCGACGCACCTCAACGTTTCTTCGGATCTAAGAAATAAGCAATTCTTTTCTTGAATCTATCTGAGGGTGTACTTCTTATTCAGGTACACCCTCATCTTTTTGTTAAATTTAATTTTAAGAAATCAAGTGTGCCGTTTAATATTGTTGCTTTCGGTTTCGGT
>SFVH01000062.1 GCA_004561555.1 bacterium | reverse complement strand
CGCGACAGTATTATTGCTTTCCAAAAGAAAATGTCCCCGTCGCCAAAGCACGCCTTGCCGCCGAGGAACTCTACAAACGCAAAAAGAAAGAAAAGAAAGCGAAATAAGGAGATAAATACAAAAAGGGGATGTAAAAACTTTCGTTTTTTACATCCCCTTTTGGGGGATAGGAAAAAATGCGCAGAATGAACAAACCGAGCGCAGACAACGCGTTTGCGTTGTCTGCGGCTACCCGACGGCGTACAAAGGTACGCCGAGTGGCGAGGTTTGTTTATAGCATAAAGCCGTATTTTGTTGCATATAACAGTGATTTGAGACGCTTTTGGACGGTTGTTTCTTTCCAAACCGAAAATACGCCTTGTGTGATTGCGCTTTATGCGGTCTGCACTTTTTTTACATCCCCTTTACTGTTTTACGATATTGAAATGGTCAACAGCATAGAGTTGTCTTCCAAAACCGTCTCCTCGGTTATTGTCATATCGTCCGTCATATTTTCTTTAATATGATTGTATGTATACGCCTGCACATTTCTGCCGTAGTCCGATTCAAAGGAACGAATATTTTCAAGCAACCCTTCCACATCCGCAATTTCATCCAAATACAGTTTAAAGCCCTGTGCGGCATTTTCACGCTTATAGCGCAACCGCCCGCAGTTGGTCTGCACGACATATTCGTTTTCCGAAACGGTTTCCACACAGCACCCATACTCTTGTAAGGTCTGCAAAAGTATGGCACCGTCTGCAAACATGGTTTCGATGCCTTTCTCGATATTTTCTTTCCCTTCGGAAAAATTGCTGAGCGCCGCCAAAGAAGTTGCTGTGCTCATCGACAGCCCCGCAATAATTGCGGCGGACGCCAGTGTAAGAATACAAGACATACGATTGCTCCTCCCGATTATAAGTCAAAATCCACAATTCTTCCGCCTTGGCTGTGCACGAATCCGTTGCCGCCGTCCTCTTGTGCAGAGGCATCCGAATCCGATTCTCGATCCTCCACGGCAGTCGCCAATACGGCTCTGTCTTTTGCCCATGCGCGCAATTCCAAAATTTGCTCTCTCTGTGTTGCCGAAAGCGGCACGGTATCTCGAATGGCTTTTTCTATATCCGTTTGCCGCAGTCCTCGATTGGCATAAAACGCCTCGTACATTGCAGAAATCACAATTTGTTCGATTTCCGCGCCGACATAGCCAACGCTTTGTGCCGCAAGCGTTTTGCAGGTTTGTGCATCGGGCACGATTTCGTGCGCAATCCCGTCCGTGGCAATCCGTTTTTGAATATGCAGTTTAAAAATTTTCTCGCGCTCTTTGGCGGTGGGTAAATCCACAAAGAAAATTTCATCAAAACGCCCTTTGCGCAACAGTTCAGGCGGCAGTGCACTGATGTCATTTGCCGTGGCGATGACAAATACCGGTTTTGTTTTTTCCTGCATCCAAGTTAAAAATGTACCGAATACGCGTGCCGATGTGCCGGAATCCCCGCCGGATTTCAATCCCGAAAAGCCTTTTTCAATTTCATCTACCCAAAGAATAGAGGGGGAAACCGCTTCGGCGGTAGCAATCGCTTTGCGCATATTTTCTTCCGAACTGCCGACAATCCCGCCGAAAATTTTCCCCATATCCAGTTTTAACAGCGGCAAGCCCCAAATGGCGCTCATTGCCTTGGCGGTCAACGACTTGCCGCAGCCGGGTACGCCGGTAATCAAAACGCCTTTCGGCGCAGGCAAATGATAGGCCTGTGCTTTTTCCGACCACGAATTATTGCGGCGCAAAAGCCACTTTTTCAGATTTTCCAAACCGCCGATGTCGTCTATGTTCAAATCCGACTGCACAAATTCCAACACGCCGGTTTTCTTCACGACCTGATTTTTTTCTTCATGAATAATAGAAAGTGCGCGAATATCTAACCCTTTCAGTTTGACAATCGCGCGGCAAAACGCATTTTCCGCCTCTTGCATGGTTAACCCCAACGCAGAGCGCGCCAAAAGCAGTTTTTCCTCTGCGGACAGCCTGACGCTTTCCGGGGAGAGAGAACCAATGAGTTCTTCCAACAGTTGTTGCATTTCCGATTCATTCGGCAAGTCAAAATCCAATATGGATATTTCTTTTTCCATATCACACGGAATCACCAATTTCGGAGAAATAAAAACAACCGTTTTACGGCTGGCTTTTAAAACAGGTAACAAATCCCGCAGTTTGCGAATGACCGCATAGTCCGGACGCGCACCTCTGTCTGAACCGAAATAAATATGAAAGTCCTTAAACAGATAAATCGCATCATCCTGCGATTTTGCAATACTGTCTAACGCGGAAAGCGGCGCGGCGGTATCGCGTACCTTACTGCCCTCCGCCACAAGTCCGTCTGTCTGTGTCCAAACATACAGTTTTCGCTCGGTCTTAATCAGCGACCTGTCCCCGACGGCGGCTTCAATCGCTGCCGTAATTCGTTCCTCCTCATAAGAGGGGATATAGATATATGGGAATCCGGCGTTAACCAGGTCAGAAAAATCTTGAATAAATTTCGTTTTACCCATATTGTACTCCTTCAATTGTTGCTGTGTACTGCTTCAATTTTTCAATATTGCCCATACCGTTTATGGTGACTCGCCCTGCGGCGTCCGTGCGGATTTCAAATCGATTTTTGTATGCGGCAATCTCCTGCGGGGGTATGGCATCCGTTAAAAAGAGAAATCGCTGATTGGACGAGCCGACAAGCGGGCGGGAATAGTCCGTTAAAGACTGCTCAAATTTGCCGTCTATAAGCAAATCGGTTTGGTCTAACAAGGCGTGATGCGCCGCGCAATCTCCGTTTTGCAAAAACGCATAGGTGTACCCCGTAAACGTCAGCACCGTTTTGCCGAGGCGGTGTGCTTCGGCGGCAAATTCTGCCAATTCCGCGGCTTGGTCGAACGGCTCGCCGCCGAGCAAAGTTACGCCGCAAACCGTATCCCGCACAGCATACAATTGTGCACAAAGTTCTTGCACCGAGCACACAGTTCCGCCGTCATACGCCCAAAGTGCCGTGGCAAAACAGCCGTCGCAGTGCTGTTGACAGCCCTGCACCCAAACACAAAACCGACAGCCCGGACCTTCGGCGTAGGTCGTTTCCAATACCTTATGGATTCGCATTACAAATCAATTCTCCGTTTGCCGTTGCCGTGCGCCGCGCCGACCGCGCCGACATTTTGTTGTGACGGTGCCGCATATAATACCGCAGACAGACGCGCGGCAATATGCGGTTTCGCACCGATGCAATCCAAAAATGCATTCGGCGTTGGGAAATCCCCGTTGGTTTCTCGGTAAGAAATGGCTTTTTTCGCGTCAATAATCGTAACGCCCGGCAAAGCCGCCAAATCTTCTTCTGTTGCTGTATTTACATTCAATAAACCGGTAGATGCAGGCGATTCGACGGGACGTTGCGGTTCTGTCGATTGCGGAGTAATGGGCGCCGAACGCGGAGGTGCATACCCTTGCGGCGGGATTGTTCCCGTCGGCGCTGCGAAATCGGACAAGCGGGTAGCAAGTTGCATTCTATTCTGTGCCTGCGCTTCCAAACGCCGAAAGGTTGCCAGCGCATTTAAGGCGAGCACCAACACCACAATCTTTATGAGCACCCCTGTCACCACCACGCCGAGGGAAACGGTCGTGCGCATCTGCTCAAATTGCGCGTATGCTGCCTTCTGTTCTTGGATTTCCGGTATTTTTTCCCACGCCTCGTGCGCGTCTAAATATTCGTCATATTCCGGTTGTTTATCATAATCCGTACCGTAATCATCCCAATAATTGCGTCCTAAATAATCCGAAACCTGCGGTTCGTTACTGCGATCCACCACCCGCGGATTTTCTATGTTCAGAGATAGCATAAAGGTCATACACAGCAATACCTGCAAAAGCAGTGCACTCCACCCTAAAACCAACCATTTCCTGTTGGGACGCCTGTTGTTGATATAGAAAAAGCTTGCGCAATCAACAAACGGCAAAAAAGCCGAAAGGGACAGCAGAATTTGCACAACGGAAACGTTCTTTTTCTCAGTTGCCATTATACCGTAACCTCCTGTTCCCCGACGGTTTCCAGCAAATTATCCGTCTGTTTTGCGTCGTTGGTGTACTCGGAGTCCGTTGCGACCGAATCGGTTAAGCGCTCAATCTCGGAAATATACTGCAAACAGGTTTTTCCCGTCATGCCGTGTGTTTCCGCTTCGATTTCTCCGTTTGGAAAAATGCGGATTTGGATTTGTTTCATACTTTTCTCCGTCCATCCATTTGATTAAATTTATAAAAAGCCAAAAGAATTATACATTTTTTCCATCCGGATTTCTATTCTCTGATAGAGTACAAACCGCACTTTTTTCGCACTTTCAAGGATAAACCAACAGCAACAAATCCCTTTCCGCATAGAATAGCGGGGAGGGATTTGTTTGCGTACTGTAAAGTATAACCGATCTGCCGCCGTGACCTATGCGAAGAAGTGGGCGTT
>SFVH01000002.1 GCA_004561555.1 bacterium | reverse complement strand
GCCAATTGAAGTAACGGAGTTGGGGATGGTAACGCTTGTCAAGCCACTACAGTCCCAGAAGGCATAATCGCCAATAGAATTAACGGAGTTGGGGATGGTTGTATTCTTGCAACCTGCAAGCAAAGTATTTGTTGCCGTTTCAATAATAGCATTGCAATTGTCTCTTGAATCATATTTAGAATTGCCGCTCTCAACCACTATTGATACCAAGCCGCTACAACTTCTGAAGGCACCCTTGCCAATTGAGCCAATTGAAGTAACGGAGTTGGGGATGGTAACGCTTGTCAAGCCACTACAGTCCCAGAAGGCATAATCGCCAATAGAATTAACGGAGTTGGGGATGGTAACGCTTGTCAAGCCGCTACAGCCGGAGAAGGCAGAATTGCCAATTGAAGTAACGGAGTTGGGGATGGTAACGCTTGTCAAGCCACTACAGTCCCAGAAGGCATAATCGCCAATAGAAGTAACGGAGTTGGGGATAATCAAATCTTTCACTTCTTCACCATTTAAATATAGGTGATGGGCATAAATTAATGGATTGGAATTGCAAGTTGAGAACTTAATACTAAGCCATGCCTCGATGCTCGAAATATCCACTCTTGTCAATCCGCTACAGCCATCGAAGGCCCAATTGTAAATTGAAGAAACGGAGTTGGGAATGGTAACGCTTGTCAAGCCGCTACATTTGTAGAAGGCTTGAACGCCAATTGAAGTAACGGAGTTTGGGATAGTAACGCTTGTCAAGCCGCTACAGCCTGAGAAGGCCCAATCGTCAATTGAAGTAACAGAGTTGGGTATAGTGATGCTTGTCAAGCCGCTACATCCTTCGAAGGCATATTTGCCAATTGAAGTAACGGATTTGGGGATGGTAACACTTGTCAAGCCGCTACAGCCTAAGAAGGTGGAATTTTCAATTGAAGAAACGGAGTTTGGGATAGTAACGCTTTTCAAGCCGCTACAGTCGACGAAGGCAGCACGGCCAATTGAAGTAACGGAGTTGGGGATAGTGATGCTTGTCAATCCGCTACAGCCCCAGAAAGCCTGCTCGCAAATTGCGATGACCGAGTTGGGGATAATTGTATTATTGCAACCATATAACAATGTGTTACTTTTAGTTTCAATAATGGCATTGCAATTGTTTCTTGAATCATAGGTTTGATTTTCACTATCAACTATAATTGATGTCAAGTTGCCACAATTATAGAAGGCTTCGCTGCTAATGACGGTAACCGATTTGGGGATGGTAACGCTTGTCAAGCCGCTACAGCCGGAGAAGGCCCAATAGCCAATTGAAGTAACGGAGTTGGGGATTGTAACGCTTGTCAAGCCGCTACAGCCCTGGAAGGCATGTTCGCCAATTGAAGTAACACGATATTCAGTTTCGGAATATCTTACCGAAGATGGAATTACAACATCTCCGGTGTATTCATCGGCATATACATCGTATGAGTCACCTTGATAAGTAACCGATACTGTGCCATCACCATTGTAATTATAGAAAATGCCATCGACTTCGAAGTCGTGGGCTGTGGCGATGGTTGCCACGAGCGACAGCACTGCCGTGAGCACTGCCCGCATAATCGATTTTTGGCTCATGATTCCAATTATTTTAAGTTCAACTTTTGATTTTTAGACTCACTGAAGGTGGTTTTAGAGTCTGCCATAGGCATTTGGTTTGTGTTCTTCAATCCCGGGAGAACGGTTTAAAAACAAAAAAGGTGTGGGATTCCTATTTTGTCTTATCCGGTTGTGAGGTCTTGGCGTACCTAAGGCTCAGATAAGACAACAGCCCCACACCGATATAGCATAGATGCTCCACTCCCGTGGAGCATGAATACGCCAACGATGTAGGTGCTATTGTCGAATACCTTAAGCCTTGTGTAAACCGCCAAGTTTCACAACCAAAGTATCCAAAAATAACACCTTTTGAGCAATTGCTTTCTTGCAACTGCCCGGTGGGGCTGTGTTGAAAAAAGCAATATACTGCTCGATTATGTATCGTGAAAGGCACGGCTGCAACTCTATGCCGCCGCTTTATTGCCTTTCAACCACAAAATTAATACGTTATCGCAACAAAAACAAATTTTCAGTCCTTTATCTTTTAGATTCACGGCTCTTTCATTTAAGATCGCCCCGATGCCCAAATATTACGTCGTTTTATGGAATTCAGAGATTAATAAAAACTATTGAGATTATTTGACAGCTACAGGAAACTGAATGTATCATCGCTATGACATAATGTAGGATTATGAAGCAATTTGTGCTTTGCGCAACGATGCATATCATCATTACACAAAGCACAAATGAAAGTCTTTTTATAGATATATCAATATCAGCGGATAACCACTTTTTTCACGCCCTTAGCTGTGCGTACAAGGTAGCAGCCTTTAGCAAGATTTACTTCGCGACCCATGGCGAGAGTTTGACCGCTGAGATTAAACACCATCATATCTTCATCGGCAATGATACTGTTGCCACACACTGCTATATGCAAATCATCGACAGCCACCTCTCTGACACTACCATAGCGGGGGTCGTATTGCCACGCAAGAGCCGGGAAGCCGCCGTTTTTCGACTCACTATCGGCGACAAACGTAGCTTCATAGATATCATTATTGAGGAGCGGCAAGATGTCGGCAGCCTTCATCTCGTCGGCAGTCTTGGCGGTAGCTTTGGAGTCGGAATAACCACAAAGGTCAAGCACATAGTAGCAGTTTGTCACCTTATTGTTAAATCCCGAATCAGACACTATTGCATGAGGCTTGCCCATATAAGGGTTTTCCTGACCAGTCACAGCGCCGATGCTATAGCAATTGCTCAAGGAGAAAGTGTCGTAGAGAGCGCCGGCAATGCCTGCCCCACCGAAGCCAATAGCAGTGACAGGAGCGGTGTTGATGCAAGCCTTGACCAAACCGTCATAAGCACCTTGACCGACTATACCACCCACTTCGGTAGCGCCTACAATAGTGCCTTTATTGATGCACCCTTCAACTAAGCCGCCTTCCATACAGCCCACGAAGCCGCCGGTAAACATATTCCCGTTGACAGAGGCGCGATTCTCGCAATTAAGGATTGTGCCGCCAAGCATCTGCCCCACCATTGCGCCACACACCAACTCGCCGTTGACCACGGAGTTCTCGCCGAGAATAAGGTTTTTGATTATCGTTGTGCTGCGTGTGACTGCAAAAAGCCCGGTGCCTCCAAGTTCTTCATCAAAGTATTCCACCTTGAAATCGTCAATCTTATGGAAATCACCGTCGAAGATACCCAAAAAGGCGATGGAGTTGTCTACTTCCTCTTGCGTGCTGCCGTCGGTGTAGGTGTCAAACTTGCCAATCATCGGAAACGTTAGGTTGACCGACTTGCCGAGCTCAAGGTTGTCGGTGAGCTTGAAGTATTGATTTTCGAAAGTGTTTCCGGCATTTACTTGTTCGGCAAACCATGCCATGTGTTGTGGAGTTTCGATAAGATATGGGTCAGATTCCGTACCGCTACCGGCAGTGATAGCCGTCGATGTACCGTCCCAAACTGCTGCCGTTGCCGAAAATGCCGAAATGGCAGCAAATAGTAAAGCGTAGATTTTCTTCATAAATATAAATTTTTCCAATAAATATTCTGCAAAGTAACAAAAAAATTCTGACATACAACACGAGGTCACAACCAAAATTGTGACCTCGCATCAAACCGGAAATATTCACTCATCAAAATAGCAATCCGCTATTAGTAGCACTATTGATTAAGAATGAATAAATGCAACTAATCAAACCTACAAGGATAATGCCGGCAACACAAACCACCAATCCGGCACGCTCGGTCCAATGACTCTTAAACGTAGCAATGGGATTGTCGTTGTCGTTGATAAACATCGCCTTCACCACCAAGAGGTAGTAGTAGAGCGAAATGATTGTGTTGATAAGGGCAATGAGCACGAGCACATAGATTGCCACACTTCCTTGCTCCAAAGCTGAGGAGAAGATGAAAAACTTGCTGAAGAAGCCTGCAAACGGAGGAATACCACCGAGAGAGAACATGGCAAGCATCATCGCAAACGAGAGCTTCGGATTGGTCTTATACAAGGCGTTGTAGTCGGTCATTTCCACCTTGCCGGTAGCATTCTCGATAGCTTGAATCACACCGAAGGCGGCAAGGTTTGACACTATATATACGAGCACATAATAGCTCAACGCTCCCACACCGGTGGCATTAAACGCTACAACACCAAGCATAATGTAGCCGGCTTGCGAAATCGAAGAAAACGCAAGGAAACGCTTCATATTGGTTTGACGAATAGCGAAGAGGTTACCGATGGTAATGGTGAGGATGATGAGGGCATAGAGCATCCACTCCCACACTTCGCTGTAGACCGAGCCGAAGGCTTGAGTAAGAATGATAAATGCCGCAAAAGCCGCAGAACCCTTCGACACCACCGAAAGATAGGAAGTGACCGAAGTGGGGGCTCCTTGATATACATCGGCAGTCCACAAATGGAATGGAACCAAGGATATCTTGAAGCCGATGCCGGCAATCACAAATGCCAAGGCTACATAAAGCAATGCCGTGCCTTCCACTGCCATCACGGCGATAGCAATATCGTCGAAATAGAGGGAGCCGGTGAAGCCGTAGACAAACGACAAGCCAAGCATATAAATTGCCGAGGAGAACACCGCCGTAAAGAGATATTTCACGGCAGCTTCGTGCGACTCATATTGCTTCTTGTCGAAAGCAGCAAGGGCTGCAAGGGGCAACGAGGCGGTTTCCAATCCGATGACAAATATCAAGAAGTGGCGAGCCGACACCATTAGATACATACCAAAAAGGGTGACAAGCATAAGTTCGAGAAACTCGCCCTTACGCACGAGCTGCGAGGTGGAGTCGTTCCACTTCACTGATTGCAGAAGCACGATAAACATACCCACATTGAGGATGTTTTTGATACTTGCCACAATGGGTGAGGTGGCATACATCCCGGCAAACGCCTCGCCGGAGGACAATGGCGCCAAAAACGAATAGACGGTAAACACCCCGAAGATTGCCACGGTGATATATGTCAGTCGCGAGCGCAATCCCTCGCCAAAGAAAGTATCGAACAAAAACACCAACAAGAACACTGCCAAGAGTCCTATTTCGTGGTGCATCAATAAAAACTGAGAATAATCCATAATTTCAATATCTTTATAGTTCGTTACTTTTATTAGAGAGCATAATTCATAATATGGTCGACAATCGGACCGAAACTATCGCGGAGGATAAGGTTGGCAAAGTCGGGGAAACAGCCGATGAGCGCAATGGCTATCATCAAAGAGATAGTGCTGAAACGCTCATACCAATGAGCATCGTCGAGCTGACGATGATGCTCATTCTGCACCTTACCGAAGAGCAACTTGCCCACAACGCGAAGGATGTAAACCGCAGTGATTACAATCGAAGTGGTGGTAACGATTGCGAAGGCATGACGGAAGAGATTACCGTCGCCGAGCACCGCATTGTAGACGGTGGTGTTTTCGAAAGAGCCGAAGAAGATGGTCATTTCAGCCACAAATCCGCTCAATCCGGGCAATCCCAAAGATGCCAAACCGGCAATGATATAACCCACCGAAAGGAAAGGCATAATCTGCATCAAGCCTCCCATCTCGCGCACGTCGCGAGTGTGAGTACGGCCATAAATCATACCTATAAGGGCGAAGAAGAGAGCCGTCATCAAGCCGTGAGAAAGCATCTGCATCACAGCACCGCTCATTGCAGTCTGATTGAGCATCAAGATAGCGAAAAGCACCAAGCCGCAGTGTGACACCGACGAATATGCGTTGATATATTTCAAGTCGGTCTTTACACAAGCGGCAAACGCACCGTAAACCACCGAAATACCGGTCAAAATCATAAAAATCCATCCTAACTGATGAGCTGCTGCCGGCATCAAATAGATAGCCACACGGAAACAGCCGTAACCACCGAGCTTCATCAACACTCCGGCATGGAGCATTGACACTGCGGTAGGCGCCGAAGCGTGACCATCGGGCGACCATGTGTGGAACGGGAACATTGCGCCAAGCACGCCAAATCCTACAAAGGCGGCGGCAAACAACCAGTTTTGCCATTCGAGGTCTACACCGTTATGTGCGATTTCCACGAGGTTCATCGTTTCGCCTGCATGATAGTAGATGCCCAAGATGCTGATAAGCAAAAATGCCGAGCCACCCATAAGCATAAGGGTGAGCTTCATTGCAGCATAGTTCTTGTTGCCGCTACCCCACACACCGATGAGCAAATACATCGGGATGAGTGCCACCTCGTAGAACATAAACATCGTGAACAAGTCAATAGAAATGAAGAAGCCGAACACACCGGTGGACAAGAGAATGAACCACAAGAAATACTCCTTCGTGAGAGGCTGAATCTTCCACGAAGCGAAAGTGCCGGTAAACACGATGATAGCTGAAAGAAGAATCATCAATACCGAGATACCATCGACACCTACAGCAATGTGGATGTTTAGCGATTCAAACCACATTATCGGCTCATTGCAGAAAAGCATAGCCGCATCCGGATTGAGCTGACGCTCGCCAATAAACGCATAGCAGAGATAGATGGCAGCAATGAGGAGCAACGAAGCCCCGGTGGCTGCCACTGCCTGCACTTGCTTCACCGAGCGCGTGAGAAACAACGCGCCGAGTGTGAGCACCGGAATTATTACAAACAAGAAAAGTATATTAAACATAACTCTTAATTTTTATCTGTTCCCTCAAGATTAAATCAACACAAAGAATGTGATAGCCGCAAGCAACAACACTCCGATAAGGTAAATCCACACATACATTTGGATTGAGCCGGATTGCAATTTGCGGATTGCAAACGAAGCCTTGTTGGTCACCAATGCGAGCGCATTCATAGTGCCGTCGACAATCACATGGTCAAACCAAGCGATGGCTTTACAAATGATGCCAAAGATAATCTTGTGAGTGACAAATTGGTAAACCTCATCCATATAGAAGCGACGGTAAGCCGCACGATGGAGCGCCTTTTTCTTTGCGGAAGAGCACGGTAGCAATCAAGATAGCCACAACAGCCACTGCAATGCTGGTGCCTGCCACAGTCCAATCGAGACCGGCGTGATGCTCGGGGATGACACGATTCCAGGTGACGAAATCAGCAAACGGGATAAACCCTGCTACACACGAAACGATGGTGAGAAGCACCAACGGCAACGACATCACCCATTCGCAATCGTGGGGAGTGTGATGGCTGTAGTCGGGCTTGTTCCACCAGAAGATGCGGTAGTAAAGACGGAACATATAGAATGCTGTAAGTCCGGCAACCGCCGACATCCATACACCCCACACCGGGCTTTGAAGATAGCAAGCCACGAGGATTTCGTCTTTACTGAAGAAGCCGGCAAACGGAGGTATTCCTGCAATAGCCAAGCAAGCCACAAGGAAGGCGATGTGGGTGATAGGCATATACTTGCGAAGATTGCCCATATGGTCCATCTCATTGCTATGCACCATGTGGATGATAGCTCCGGCGCAAAGGAAGAGCAAGCCCTTAAACATTGCGTGGGTGAAAAGGTGGAACATTGAGGCCATATAACCGATGCCCTCATGCAGTTCCGGACGAGCCACACCAAGAGCAGTAAACATAAAGGCTATCTGAGAAATCGTGGAGAAGGCAAGCACACGCTTGATGTCGGTTTGCGCAATGGCAACGATAGCGGCATAAAGGGCTGTCACCGCACCGGTGATGGTGATGAGGTCGAGCACCTCGGGCACACCCAAGTAAAGCGGGAACATACGAGCCACCAAAAACACACCGGCAACAACCATCGTAGCGGCGTGGATAAGTGCCGACACCGGAGTAGGACCCTCCATAGCGTCAGGCAGCCAAATGTGCAAGGGGAACATTGCCGACTTGCCGGCGCCACCGATAAAGATGAGAGCCAACGCCCACGAAGCGGCAGAGCAACCCATAAATGTCACTCCGGCAGAGGAGGTGAGTATACCGGTGGGATTAGACATCAACGATTGGAAATCGAAGGTGTCGCAGTAGTATGCCAACAACATAATACCGATAAGGAAGCCCAAGTCGGCAAAACGAGTGACGATAAACGCCTTCTTGGAAGCCGAAACGGCAGCAGCCTTTTCATAGTAAAATCCGATGAGAAGATACGACGATACGCCCACCATCTCAAAGAAGATAAACATTTGGAAAATGTTGGTGGCAACAACCAAGCCGAGCATCGAGAAGGTGAAGAGCGACAAAAACGCATAATAGCGTTGGAAGCCCTTCTCTCCGTGCATATAGCCCAAGCTATAGAGGTGTACACAGAAAGAAATCGTAGAAATCACGATAAGCATCATTGCCGAAATCGGGTCGATGAGCACACCCATAGTCACCTTCAAGCTGTCGCCGAAAGTGAGCCACGTGGCATCGTAAGCGGCAACCACCTGACGCACTCCATTTTCTACAAACTCAGGGTTGAAGAAATAGTTGAGAGCCACGCCATAGGAAACCACCGCAGTGATAAGCATCGAGCAAGTGCCTATGATACCTGCCGTCTTTTTAGGCATCTTCATGCCGAGCAAGCCGAGCAAGAAGAAAGTGAAAAGCGGAAGGATAAGCGTTATGATTGATAAAGACAAGTCCATAATCTTAATATTTCATTTTAGTTAGACCTTGAATGTCGACATTCTTCACTGCACGGAAGATATTTATCACAATTGCAATAGCCAATGCCGTTTCAGCCGCCGCAATAGCGATGGCAAACAAGGCGAAGAACATACCCTCCATCTGACCCGGGAAAAGGAACCGATTAAACACTACGAAATTAATGTCTACCGAATTGAGCATCAATTCCAAAGAGATGAGGATAGCAATCAAATTTTTACGGGTGATAAAGCCGTAGACACCACAACCGAACATTATCAGGCTGGGAATCAAATAATAAAGCATCGTCAGTTGCATAGCCTTTATCTTTTACGAGCGATTACCACGCCACCGATTATACATGCCAATAACAACACACTAATGGCTTCAAACGGCAAGAGATATTGGAACTTCTCCGTACCCATAAGTGCCTGACCAACTTTCTCGACTGTGACATCGTTGGTCGATGCAAGCAGACTCGCAGTGTCGCCGGCAAAAAACGAAAACAAGGCATAGCCACACACTGCCACACCTGCCACAGCGGCAATCACTCCGAGAGTCTTTCTTTTAGAAGCCAAACGTTCGGCATTGTCGCCCGGTTTGCTTGTGAGCAAAATCGAGAAAACAAACAGCACCAAAATACCACCTGCATACACAGCAATCTGCACAGCACCAAGAAACTCATATCCCAACTGGAAATAGAGAGCGGCAGTGGCAAAAAGAGTGAAGAGCAAGTAAGTGGCGCTACGCAAGATTTTGCGCGAAGTGACCGACAACACCGAGAATACGATGATTGCCAAAGCAATCACGCAATACACGATTGAATTACTTACTAAATCCATATATACTTATATTTATTTATTTTCATTGTCAGGTTGAGCGGCTTTAGCCTCGGCAGCCTTTGCTGCTGCAGCGGCTTTAGCAGCTTGTGCAGCTTCCCATGCAGCGATGGGGTCTTTCTCGGGAAGATAGTTAAGCTGCTTGACAAGCTTGGAGCGGGTATACACAGCGTGCTCAAACTTGTTGGTGAAACGGATAGCCGAATGAGGGCAAGCCGTGACACACATTTGGCAGAACGTACAGCTACCGAGGTCGTAGTTGTATTTCACCAATACTTTTTTCTTTTTTCCGTCCGGCAATTCCACCATCTTCGACTCGATGTGGATAGTTCCGTTCGGACAACTCATTTGGCAAAGCCCACAAGCGATACACTTATGGTTGCCATTCTCGTCGTAGATGAATTCAAGAGTGCCGCGAAAACGTTCGCCTATCGGCAAATTGTCTCTGTTGTCAGGATATTCCTCTGTCACCTTTTTCGTAACAAATTCTTTTCCTGTCACTTCCATTCCCTTCAAAAGGCTGACTACTCCTTTGCCTAATCCGGTGAAGTATTCTTTTACACTACTCATAAATCTTTGATAGTTAAGACCAACTTAAGTCATACCGGCATTACATCTGTTATCGAAAGCATCTGAAAGGGGGTCCGGTATGTTTGCCCCCTTTCGATGCGAAAATTCTTATTTTTCCACCTGACCGCCGAGAATGTCGAGCAATTCGGTGGTGATACTTTGCTGACGCAACTTGTTGTATTCGAGTTTTAGCGAATCCAAAAGTTTGACGGCATTGTCGTTAGCACTCTGCATAGCCATCACTCTCGCCGCTTGCTCGGAAGCAGCATTCTGACCGAAAGTCTCTTGCGCCACCGAAAGCACATAAAGCGGAAGGATAGTGTTGTAGATGCTGTTGGCATCGGGCTCAAAAAGATACGGGCGATTGCTGCCACGAGCAACGGGTAGCAACGGATTGACAGCAAGCACTTGCTTGCCGGCACTCACATATTTCATGCCGACAATCTCCACACGGTCTGTTTTTGCGGCAACGAAGTCGTCCTTGAGGGCATCGACCAACTTACGAATGTCGTCGATAGCCGCTTTGGGGCTTATGCCGCACATCACGACCTCGACACCATCGCCGGCAACCTTCGCCGCAGCCTTTTCCATCTTTTTTCCTATAGGATAGACCTTCACTTTCACCTCCGAAGATTGCTTACGCAAAGCATTGATGCGCTGAAGTAATCCTTTGAAAATATTGATGTTATATGCTCCGCAAAGCCCCTCGTCAGAGCCAAGCACCACAAGAGCCACCGTCTTGAGTTCGCGCACTTCAGTCAACACGGAAGTAAATTGGGCATCAGCGGAGAGGAGGTTGCCCATAATGGTCTGAAGTTGATTACGGAAAGGCACCAAGCGAGCAAGCGCTTGCTCTGCCTTGTGCATCTTTGCCGACGAAATCATCTTCATTGCACCGGTAATCTTCTCCGATGAAGCAACCGACCCTATTCTACCTTTGAGTTCTCTTAATGTTGACATTTTCTGAGCGATTTATTATTCAGCATATTTTGCAGCCACCGATTTAGCCGTTTCCGTCAGGATAGCTTGCACCTCATCGGTGAGTTGACCGCTGCGAAGCACATCGAGCACATCTGCACGATGACCTGCTTGGAGCATACGTATAAACTCTGTCTCAAACTCAGCCACCTTATCCAAAGGCACACCGGCGAGCAAGCCTTTAGTGCCACAGAAAATCACGGCTATCTGCTCCTCTACCGCCATCGGATGATATTGCGGCTGAATGAGCAATCGCTCGTTTTTGCGACCCTTGTCGATGGTGCGCGCAGTGACGGGGTCGATGTCGCCTCCAAACTTGGTGAACGACTCGAGCTCACGAAACTGAGCTTGGTCAATCTTGAGCGTGCCGGCAATCTTTTTCATTGCCTTAATCTGAGCGTTACCACCCACACGCGACACTGAGATACCCACATTAATAGCGGGACGAATACCACTATTAAACAAGCCTGTCTCCAAGAATATCTGTCCGTCGGTGATTGAAATCACATTGGTAGGGATATAAGCGGAAACGTCACCGGCTTGAGTTTCGATAATCGGCAGAGCGGTCAATGAGCCTCCCCCTTTGACAAAGGGCTTCAATGCCTCCGGAAGGTCGTTCATACTCTTAGCCACCTCATCGTTTTCGATAATCTTCGCAGCACGCTCGAGCAAGCGAGAGTGGAGATAGAAGATATCGCCCGGATAAGCTTCACGACCGGAAGGGCGCTTCAAAATCAGCGACAACTCGCGATAAGCCACCGCTTGCTTTGAAAGGTCGTCGTAGACGATGAGCGCGTCACGCCCGCTGTCGCGGAAAAATTCGCCGATAGCGGCGCCGGCAAATGGAGAATAGTAGCGCATAGCCGCAGAGTCGCTTGCCGTAGCAGCTACAACGACGGTGTAATCCATAGCGCCATACTTTTGCAAGGTGCTCACCAACGAAGCCACCGACGAAGCCTTTTGTCCGATAGCCACATAGATGCAATACACGGGCTTGCCCTGCTCATAAGCTTGACGCTGATTGATTATCGTGTCGATAGCGATAGCCGTCTTACCAATCTGGCGGTCGCCGATGATAAGTTCACGCTGACCGCGACCGATAGGTATCATTGAGTCGACAGCCTTCAAGCCGGTCTGCAGCGGTTGCTTCACCGGCTGACGGAAGATAACACCCGGCGCTTTACGGTCGAGAGGCAAACGGATGAGGTCGCCCTCGATAGGTCCCTTACCGTCACAAGGCTCGCCAAGCACATTGATAACGCGTCCGAGGAGCCCCTCGCCCACCGGGATTGAAGCGATTTCGCCGGTACGGCGCACCGACATATTTTCGGTCACCTCATTCACCTTGTCGAGCAAAATCACACCCACATTGCTTTCCTCAAGGTTCATAGCCACACCTGTAGAGCCGTTTTCAAACTCCACCAGCTCGTTAGCCTCCACATTGTCGAGGCCATAGACGTGAGCCACACCGTCGCCTACATTAAGCACGGTGCCCACTTCTTCGAAAGCAGCCTTATCCTTAAGTCCGTCAAGTTGTTGTTTCAGGATGTCTGAAATCTCACTTGGGTCAATCATGTTTATTTATTACTTAAAAGTTTTAAACGCAATTTTCTAATATCATTTCTCACAGAAGCGTCGAGCACCTCTCCGTTGACCTTCACGGTGAACCCTCCGATGAGAGAAGCATCCACACGCTCGGTGTAGTCAAGGTTATGACCCTTCAAATGAGATTGCACGGAATCCTTGATTTTCTTCATTTCAGCGGCAGGCAAAGCGGCGGCAGTGGCTATTTCCACTTGAGCAATGTTGTTTTCACTGCGATATTTTTTGCCGTAAGCGAGCGCCATCTCATGAAGCAAAGACTCGCGACGATGGCTGAACACGAGACCAAAAAACTTGTCGATACAACCATTTTTCACCGCCCCTGCAGCGACGAGAAGCAACGAACGCTTGTCGTCGAAGGGCAGAAACGGATTCTCCACGGCGCGCGCCAATCGAGCCTCTGCCTCAAAGGCGCGAGAGAGGCGCAGAGTGGCGTCATAGACCTCGGCAGCCTTTCCGGCTTCATTGGCATAAGCATAAAGAGCCTTTGCGTAACGATTGGGAATCAGTCCTTCATTCATTGCTTAAAGGGTTATTATCGATTAATTTTGAGTTTCTAATTCGTTCAGCAATTTATCCACAAGTTGCGACTGAGCCTTGTCGTTTGCCATGCGTTCGCGCAGAAGTTTTTCGGCGATTTGAATGGCAAAAGCACTAACCTCGTTGCGAAATTGCAACTCCGCTTCCTTTCTTTCTTGAGCGATAGAGAGCTGAGCGGCATCCATCACCTTCTTAGCTTCGAGAGTTGCGGCTTCTTTAGCGTCTTCGATGATTTGCGCCTTCATGCGTGCAGCCTCTCTCAGGATTTCACTTTGTTGCTTTTTAGCGTCGAGGATAAACTTGTCCGCCTCAGCCTTTGCATTGTCCATATGTTGTTTGGCCTCTTGTGCATAAGCCACACCCTTGTCGATTAAGTCGGCACGCTCACTCATCATTTTTATGATGGCAGGCCATGCAAACTTGCCCAAGAGCAAGCATAGCAGCACGAAGACCACAAACATCCAAAACACTAAGCCAAAAGAGGGCGTAAACAGTTCCATTTTGCTGTAACTTTAATCTTAAAAAACTACTCTAACAATTAGAATATTGAAAGCATACAAACAATTACTGCGAAGAGAGCCACACCTTCAACAAGAGCGGCAATCACAATCATATTACTACGAATGTCGCCTGCCGATTCGGGTTGACGCGCAATAGCCTCCATAGCTGCTGCACCAATTTTACCGATACCAATACCTGCACCGATTGCTGCAATGGCAGCACCAAGACATGCACCCATCACTCCGAGACCTGTAGCTTCTGCTAAAATCATTCCTAACATAGTAATTTAATTTTTAAGTTGTTATTTTTTAATTTGTTTTAATTATTCCATTTATTTACGCCTTTACCTCTTCAAGCTTTTCCTCATGTCCTTCGTGAGGGTCATGGGTAGCCAAGCCGATAAAGAGCGTTGAAAGCATCGTGAACACATAAGCTTGGATAAAGCTTACGAGCACATCGAGAAGCAACATAAACAGTGAGAATAACATCGATACGACAGTAGTGGTGCCGGTAACCACCGGACCAAAGGGCGCAAAGATGAATATCAACATTGTCAGCACCAACACAATCATGTGTCCTCCCATCATATTTGCAAACAGACGCACACACAAAGCCGCCGGCTTGGTAAAGATGCCGAAAAGCTCGATTAAGGGCATAATCGGTAGCGGGAACTTAAGCAACAAAGGCACATCGGGCCAGAAAATGTCTTTCCAATAGTGCTTGTTGCCTTTGACGTTGGTCACCACGAAGGTGCACACTGCAAGCACAAGCGTCACCGCAAGGTTGCCCGTGAGGTTAGCACCACCGGGGAAAATCACCATCAAGCCGAGGAGGTTCATGACAAAGATGAAGAAAAATGCCGTAAGCAGGTAGGGAGCAAATTTGGGAGCATTCTTGCCGAGAGTGGCTTTAACCACACCATCATAGACAAACTCCACTAATGCTTCTACAGCGCCAAGTCCTTTTTGAGGTGCTTTTTTCATGCCGTTGCGACGATAGAAACGCACAAGCGACATCATCACTAAAATGACCACGAGGGCGGAGATTATCAAGCCTGCCACGTTTTTTGTTATCGAAAGGTCGACGGGTCGATACTCAGTGCCATCGGCAAGCAATTGCACCACCTTGCCTTTATTGTCGCCACTATGCGCAATTGCGTAGCGCACACCGTCGGAAGTGACATAAGTGTCGCCGCCGGTGACACGTCCTGAGGAGAACATGTGCCATGCGCCATTGCTATCATTGACAATCACGGGCAGAGGGATGCGGTTTTCGTGAGAGAAAGGCACTTCCCAGCCATAAGCGTCGCCAAGGTGCTCGATAATGATTTCTTGAATATTCATTTCTTGCTCCTCGCCTTCAGCTGCATGACCATCGGATGCTTTCACTGCTGCCACCGACATCATCGTGAGAAATAATATGGCAAAAAATTTCTTCATACCTACTAATAAATGCATACCGACACTATGTTGCTATCGACGTCGACAATTCCACCGGCGATTTCCATCGTTTGTCGCTCAGCGCCCTCGGATTCTTGATATTCAAGATTACCGCGAGTGAGCACCGAAACGAGAGAGGCATGGTTTTCGAGCACGGTGAAAAGTCCGGCAGCACCGGGAAGAGTCACCAGCGACACTGCCCCGTCGAAAATCACCTTTTCTGCTGAAATCACTTTTAGTGTCATAGCCGTAAACGATTATTGTTCAATCTCCGCAAGGAGCTTCTTACCTTTCTCGATAGCTTGGTCGATAGTTCCCACATTGAGGAATGCTTGTTCGGGATACTCATCAACTTCGCCATTGAGAATCATCTTAAATCCGCGAATGGTTTCGCTCAAGGGCACCATCACGCCCGGCACACCCGTGAATTGCTCTGCCACATGGAATGGCTGAGAGAGGAAGCGCTGAGCGCGACGAGCGCGAGCCACCACGAGCTTGTCGTCGTCGGAAAGCTCATCGACACCGAGGATGGCAATGATATCTTGCAATTCGTTGTATTTCTGTAGCAACTGCTTCACTGCTTGCGCCACTTGATAGTGCTCCTCGCCGATAATGTTCGGGTCGAGGATGCGAGAGGTGGAGTCGAGCGGGTCGACAGCCGGATAGATGCCGAGCTCTGAAATCTTACGGCTCAACACGGTGGTGGCATCAAGGAAGTTAAATGTAGTGGCAGGAGCCGGGTCGGTCAAGTCGTCGGCAGGCACATAAATTGCTTGCACCGAAGTGATTGACCCTTGCTTGGTTGAGGTGATACGCTCTTGAAGGGCACCCATCTCAGAGGCAAGCGTAGGCTGATAGCCCACAGCCGAAGGCATACGTCCCAAGAGAGCCGACACCTCCGAGCCTGCCTGAGTGAAACGGAAGATATTGTCGATAAAGAGAAGGATGTCTTTTGCGCCACCATCGCTGTCTCGAAATTGCTCAGCAACGGTCAAGCCCGAAAGCGCCACACGCAAACGCGCACCGGGAGGCTCGTTCATCTGTCCGAACACCAACGAAATCTGGGATTGCTTGAGGGCTTCGGTGTCGACATCGTCGATGTTCCACTCGCCCTTTTCCATACCCTCCATAAACTTATCGCCATACTTAAGCACACCGCTTTCGAGCATTTCACGGAGCAGGTCGTTACCCTCACGAGTACGTTCTCCCACCCCGGTAAACACAGAGAAACCGTTGCTACCGATAGCGATGTTGTTGATAAGTTCCATAATGAGCACTGTCTTGCCCACACCTGCGCCACCGAACAAACCGATTTTACCGCCTTTCAAGTACGGCTCCATAAGGTCAATCACCTTGATACCGGTTTGGAGGATTTCCGAGCTGATAGAAAGGTCATCGAATTTCGGGGCGGGTTGATGGATGGGACGCATATTCTCACCTTTCAACTCGGGGAGGTGGTCAATCGGCTGCCCTATCACGTTGAGCAGACGACCTTTCACCTGGTCGCCGGTAGGCACAGAGATAGGTTGACCCATATTCTCCACTTCCATACCACGACGAAGACCATCCGTTGCGTCCATAGCTACGCAACGCACCGTTTGCTCGCCAATGTGTTGCTCCACTTCGAGCAACAAATCTGTTGAGCCGGGGCGACTCACCTTCAATGCTGTGTAGATTGGAGGCAATGCGCTCTTTTCAATGTCGAAAGACACGTCAACCACAGGTCCAATCACCTGAGTTATCTTTCCTAAATTGTTGGCCATATCTTAGTGAATTTAAGAATGTGCTAATAAATTATATTAAAAGTGTAAGCCGAATGCCACAACGATGAGCATCAGCACCAAGTTAAACAAATTAATCGGGAGGAGGTATTTCCATTCGAATGCCAGCAATTGGTCGATACGCAAACGCGGGAACGTCCACTTAAACCAAATGATGATAAACGAAAGAGCCACAGCCTTCACAACAAACCAAATTGTTGAAGGGATGAAGTCCATCACTGCATTAAACCCTTCCCAACCCGGGATGTGAAGTGGCATCCAACCTCCAAAGAAGAGGAGAGTAGCCACACCCGAGACGATGAAGAGGTTAAGGTATTCAGCCAAATAGAAAAGTCCGAAATGGAGTCCGGAATACTCGGTGTGGTAGCCGGCAGTAAGCTCCGACTCAGCCTCCGGCAAGTCAAACGGGCCGCGATTGGTCTCTGCCGTTCCGGCAATCATATACACGATAAAGGCGATAACGGCGGGAATATGGCCTTGGAAGATAAACCACAGGTCTTTTTGTCCTTCCACCAAGCCGCTGACGCTCATTGTGCCGCTGAGAAGCACCACGGTGAGAATCGACAAGCCGATAGAAAGCTCATAGCTCACCATCTGTGCGCCGCTTCGCATTGCACCGATAAGGGTAAACTTGTTGTTTGACGACCAACCGGCGAGCAAGATACCCAACACGCCAATCGACGAAACAGCGGTAAGGAAGAAGATGCCGATATTGAAATCGATGATTTGCAAGCCCTTGCCCCAAGGGAGCACGGCGAAAGCAGCAAACGAAGCAATAATCACCAAATAAGGAGCGAGGTTAAACAAGAACTTATCAATATTATTAAGAGGTATCAACTCCTTGATAAGAATCTTAAACATATCCGCAAAGCTCTGGAGCAAGCCTAAAGGACCTACGCGGTTAGGACCGAGACGGCATTGGAATGCGCCACACACCTTACGTTCGAAATAAATGTAGAACAATGCCAAAAGGGCATACACTGTGAGAAGCACCACCCCGACAAGCACACATTCCACAAGAGTGGCAGCCCATGCGGGCATCACTCCGGTGAGCACGCCGTCGAGCCAAGCCGTTGCCACTGAAAAGTCAAAAATATTATTCATTATGATTTCTTATTTTTCGTTTTGTAAAAATGCGTAATTATCTGTCGATGTCAGGCACAATGTAGTCCAACGAGCCACCGATAGTGATAAGGTCGGCAATCTTCTCGCCACGAGTGAGGTGGTCGACGATACCGGCAAGACGCAAGCAAGTGCCATTTATCTTCAAGCGATAAGGCGTCTTGTCGCCACGGCTGTCGATATACACGCCGAAAGCGCCGCGACAAGCCTCAACCGTCTGATACCAATGACCTTCCGGAAGCTTGATAATCTTAGGCACTTTTGCACAATAGTCGCCCTCGGGAATGTTATCTATAAGTTGCTCGATAATCTTTATGCTCTGTTCGATTTCTTTAAGGCGGAGAAGGTAGCGGTCAAACGAGTCGCAACCCTCCATCACCACTTGCTCGAAATCCAATTCGCTGTAGACGGCATACGGATTGGTCTTACGCACATCGCAAGCCCAACCGGAAGCACGACCCGAAGGGCCTGCCACACCGTTGCTGATGGCATCTTCTTTCGACAATACGCCCACACCCTTCAAACGATTTTGGAAAATCACGTTGCCGGTGACGAGCTTGTGGTATTCTTTCAATCCCTTGCGCATAGCCGGGATAAACTCCTTCACCTTTTGTTGGAAATCCGGATGCAGGTCGGCACGCACACCACCGATGGTGTTGTAGTTAAACGTCATACGAGCGCCGCAAGTGGCTTCGAGGATGTCGAGTATCATCTCACGCTCACGAAGTCCGTAGAACAATGCCGTGGTGGCACCGAGGTCCATGCAATAAGTGCCGAAGAAAAGCAAGTGCGACTCAATGCGCGACAGCTCGTCCATCAACACGCGTATCACTTGAGCGCGACGGGGCACTTCCAATCCTAATGCTTTTTCCACACAAGCGCAGAGGCAGTGCTCATTAGGCAAGGCGGAGAAGTAGTCCATACGGTCGAAGAAGTGGATTGTCTGCGGATAAGTGAGCTTCTCGCAAAGTTTTTCGATGCCGCGATGCACATATCCGCAATAAAGGTCGATTTTCTTCACTTCCTCACCGTCGAGAGAGGTGCGGAAACGGAGCACACCGTGAGTTGCGGGGTGTTGCGGACCGATGTTCACCACAAACTCTTGCGGCGAGAAAATCTCACGAGTTTCGGCTTTCACGTTACCCTTGTCATCCTCCACGTACGCTGTGGTAGTGTCGTCGACCTCTTCATGATAGAGGCGCACGGGGTTGATGTCGGGGTTCTCGTCGTAGTCTTTTCTTAAGGGATATCCCACCCAGTCGTTACGCAAGAAAAGGCGACGCATATCGGGATGGTTGATAAACTTTATGCCGAAGAAGTCAAACACTTCGCGTTCTTCCAATAGAGCCACATGCCACACATCGCTGACGCTGTGGAGCATAGGATTTTCACGGTCGGTGGTTGCCACCTTAATCGAAATGGTGCTGTAGTCGGCGGTCGACTTCAGATAATACACACATCCGAGGGCATCGCCCCAATCTTCACCCACCAAGCAAATCAGCCAATCATATCCGGCAGCTTTGAGAGCCACTGCCGTGTCGTGCCATTTAGCATCGGGCACAATGGCGTAAGCCACTTCGTTTTCTTCAAACGTTGCTTCCGGGCAAACCTTACCGATTATTTCTTTTATATCTACCATATTATATATGTATGATTATTCTGTTACGTGTTCTTCTTTCGCTATCTCTGGATTCTCGCGGAAGAAGTCCTCGCGAGTACGCTTGCGGTTGACGCCACCGAAGAATTTTTCGACCTTCACCTTGCGTTGCAACTGCATCAAGCCGTAGAACATAGCTTCCGGACGGGGCGGACAACCGGGAATAAACACATCCACGGGCACCACCTTATCGATGCCTTTCACCACGCAATAGGAATTGCGGAACGGACCGCCGGAAATGGCACAACCACCCACTGCAATCACATATTTTGGCTCTGCAAGCTGCTCATAAAGGCGGCGGAACACGGGAGCCATACGATGCACGATTGTCCCCGCAACCATCATAAAGTCGGCTTGGCGAGGGCTTGAACGCGCCACCTCAAATCCGAAACGCGCCATATCATAACGCGCGGCACCAAGCGAAATAAACTCGATACCGCAGCAACTGGTGGCAAAGGTCAACGGCCAAAGCGAATTGCTTCGTCCCCAGTTAATCAAATCGTCAAACTTGCCGACCACTACGTTTTGTCCGTTTGCTTTGAGCTCGTCAACAAGGCTCTCGATATATTCGTTGTCGTTGAAGTCTTCCCACTTCATTCCCTTGATTTTTACTTCCATTGCAAAGCTCCTTTCCGCCAAGCATACGCAAGACCCAAAATCAAAACAAAGAGGAATACACACACAGCAATGATGCTTTCAACGCCCATACCCTTGGCAATCACAGCCCAGGGAAACAAGAACACCGTTTCGACGTCAAACATAAGAAACAAGATGGCAAACAAATAGTAGCCCACCTTAAATTGCACCATGCTTTCACCGCGAGTTGGAATACCACATTCATACGGTTCACTCTTTTGAGGAGCATAAGAACGAGGACCCATCAAAGCGGCTGCCGTCATACCGAGCACCACGAGGGCTACTCCGGTAAGGACCGCCACGATGGCTGTCGTCCCACTTCCAATACCAAATATTGACAATTCCATATATAATTATTTAAATATTTTTCGATTTTTTCAAGCTAAAAGCAACGTAATGCCCTACTAATCAGACTATCACACCAATATGGAGCAAAAGCCATTAAAGCGAGCACACAAAAGCTCTGCAAATATAGCAATTCTTTCCCATTATCCACCCATAATTCTGAAACATTTTTAACCGACGAGTCGGTTTTTTTGGCATTTTTTGGCATCACAAAATGAGTCTTTACTTGATAGTTATTAGATAATCATTTGAGACAGGAATAAATACTCAATTCATGTGATTGCAAATACAGAAATTTTTCACGATATTTGCACCCTATTTAATTGACAAATGAAGAAATTACTACTCTCTTTAGCGATATTTTTAGTATATTATTCAGGAAAAGCGGCTGAACGTTTTGAAGCAAACATTTACGGCGATTCGGTGGTCAACCTTAAAAGCATCTCAGTGACTGCTGCAAAGCAGACATCGGAAGTGGAAATCACCTCCGCCTCGACGTCGATTAATCGCACCGACATTGAGCGACAACGCATCCTCACGGCAAGAGAGGCGAGTGCTCTGGTGCCCAATCTTCACATCCCCGACTACGGCTCACGCATCACCTCCACCATCTATGTGCGCGGCATGGGCGCACGCATCGACCAGCCGGTGATGGGGATGGTGGTCGACAATGTGCCCATCATCAACAAAGACTCCTACGACTTCGACATCGCCGATATAGAGAGGATACAAGTGCTCCGCGGACCGCAAAGCACCCTTTACGGCAGAAACACTATGGGAGGAGTGATATCCATCAGCACCCTCTCACCCCTCTCCTATCAGGGCTGTCGCTTGCTGGCTGAATATGGCAACGAGAACTCCGTTAAGGCTTCGCTGTCGCATTATAACCGCCCGTCGCGCCAATTCGGCATCGGAGGCAACGTATATGTTTCTCACACCGATGGTTTTTTCACAAACAATCACAACGGCGAAAAAGCCGACAAAGAGACCGACTATCGAGGGATGCTCAAAGCCGCATGGAAGCCCTCCGACAGAATCATCGTGGAGAATATGGCAAGCATCGGCATAGTGCGTCAGGGCGGCTATGCCTACGAATTTATTGACACCCACGAAATAAACTATAACGACACGTGCTTTTATCGACGCACCTCAGTGCTTGACGCTATGACGGTGAAGTATCAAAAAGACAACTATCAGCTCACAAGCGTGACGAGCTATCAGATGCTCGACGACAACATGACTCTCGACCAAGATTTTCTGCCGATGTCTTATTTCACGCTCACACAGAAAAAGCGTGAGCACGCAGTGACTCAAGACTTTATAGCCAAAAGCACGGCTATCAACGGCCGTTTGCGTTGGCTCGGCGGAGTGTTCGGCTTCTACCGCAAAATTAAGATGGATGCTCCGGTGACCTTCCTCGACTATGGCATCGACCAACTAATCACCTCCAAATGGAACGCGATGAACGACAACTATCCTTGCCAATGGGATAGCGACACTTTTATCCTCGGCTCCAGATTTATGATGCCTTCTTATGGAGCGGCAGCCTACGGCGAGGTGTCTATGGATTTCAATAGCCTGACTCTCGTGGGAGGCGTGCGCGTTGACCACGAGGGGGTGAAGCTGGACTACAACAGCGATTGCTCCACAAGCTACAGCATTATGCACCGCCTTCCCGACGGCTCATTGGAGCATTTTCGCACCGACCCGGTTGAGATACACAACCGCGGCTCGCTAAAGCGCTCATTCACTGAAGTATTACCCAAGATAGCTGCATACTACAAACTTGGCAACACCACTGTGGTGAGGCTCACCGTTGCCAAAGGTTATAAAGCGGGAGGATTCAACACAAATATGTTTTCCGATGTGCTTCAGCAACAGCTGATGAACATGATGGGAGTGGGTCACGTCTACGACACCGACGAAGTGATAGGCTATGAGCCGGAAAAAAGTTGGAACTATGAGATTGGCGCCAACTACACCTCCGCCGACGGCACTCTCAGCGCCGAGGCTTCAGCTTTCTACATTGACTGTCGCAACCAGCAAATCACGGTGTTTCCCGACGGCGATGTCACCGGAAGAATAATGACCAATGCCGGGAAATCGCGCAGCGCAGGCATCGAACTTGCCGCCACATGGTATCCGACAACAAGATTGCAACTTTCAGCAAGTTATGGTTACACAAACGCAAAATTCGTTAAATTTGACAACGGAAAAGAAAATTATAAGGGCAAATATGTGCCATATGCTCCACAAAACACTATCTTTGCATCAGCCAACTATACTTTCCCGATTTCTTCGGAATTGTTGCGGTTTGTATCACTCAATGTGTCGACCGTCGGGACCGGCAAAATATATTGGAATGAAGAGAACGATGTGTGTCAGCCGATTTACTTCAAGCTGAATGCTTCCGCAAGATTCGCTTTCAACAAGTTTTCAATCGACCTTTGGGGCAAAAACCTCACGTCGACAAACTACGACACCTTTTATTTTGTTTCAATAAAGCACGGATTTGTGCAAAGAGGCAAACCGCTACAATGCGGAGTAACTTTAAGAGTAACTATTTAATAATTATCATAAACAAAAAAACTGACAATGAAAAAACTTACATTCTTGCTCGCGACGCTTTTATTGTTGATTATCAACACATCATGCCTTGATAATGACAACAACGAAAACAATACTTATGCCACATATAGTTTCTCCGGCTACAACTTCATCACCGACACCGATGGAAACGCCGTGATAAAAAATGCGACATACACCGTCAGCATGAACATCACCAATATGACCGCCTCAGTGAAAGTGGAAAGCGCATACACCCAAGACGGAACCCCGATGGCATTTATTTTCACGGATGTACCTATGACAGTCGACAACGAAGGTTATATCATCAAAATCGACGATATGATACCGCAAGTGAGCGACGGCACCGCCTCCGACTATCGCGTACAACAACTCTCCATCAAGATGCTTGCTTACACCACCGACGGCAACGATGCCTATGTGATGATGCAATCAAGCTACCGCATAAGCGGCAAATATGACGTATGCTCATTGATGATACTGCCTTCCGGCACTCCTCTCACCTACCTTGACTGCACCACCACTACCGCAGGCATGGGCGAGCCGTTTACCACCACCGGCACCACCTACGAAGTGAAAATCACCTCACCCACAACTGCCGATGTGACTCTCAAGGATGCACAATTTATGGACAAGATGCCGCAACAAACCATCCAACTCAAAAATGTGCCCATCGTAGCCACCACCAACGGCTACCGTATTGAGGCAGCCGAAGTGGTGCCCTGCATCAACGATGTGCCCTTTGAGAAATATAAAATCACCAACTTGTATCTCTCAACCATCAACAAGGCAAAGTCGTTCAATCTGAAGTTTAACTGCACTTACAACGGTATAACATTTAAAATTGTGGCTAACGCCAATCTCTTCCCGAAAACCAACGAGAAATAACCATAAAAAATTAACCTCCAAAATAACCGAATATGGACATCACAGCTCTTTTCAGCCTTTCTTACGGATTGTATATCGTAGGAGCTATGGACGGCAATCGTCCCGTGGGTTGCACCATCAACACTTGCTTCCAAGTGACAAGTACAAACCCGTTGCTCGCCATCTCGCTCAACAAAAACAACTACACCCTTGAAGCCATACGCCGCAACAAGCGCTTCTCGCTATCGGTAGTTGCCGAAGACACCGACAATATGATTATTGCCACCTTCGGATTTATGTCGAGCCGCGACAACGACAAATATGCCGACTTCGGCCACACCACTCTGGAAGGAGCGCCGTTGGTAAACGGCACATTTTGCAGCCGCTTGGTGCTTGATGCCGAGCAATTTATCGACTGCGAAACCCACTGCATCGTAGTGGCTCGATTAGTAGACACCCGCAAGGAAGAAGGCAAACCGATGACCTACGAGTATTATCACCGCGTGGTGAAGGGCAAAGCACCCAAAAACGCCCCCACATTTGTGGAAGAGAAACCGCAAGAGAAGACGTCGGCTCCCATTGCCAAGCGCAAATATGTGTGCGACCTCTGCGGATATGTCGTAGAAACCGACAACGACTTGCCTGCTGATTACAAATGTCCGCTATGTGGCGCTGACAGAAGTCATTTTGTAGAAGAATAATCGGATTCCCATTATGTCAATCAACGAGGAAGAAATAATCAAACGACTACATGACCCGCGAGAATGTCGACAGGCATTCTCGGAGGTCATTGCCGCCTACAGCGAACCTCTGTATTGGCACATCCGAAAAATGGTTATTTCCCACGACGACACAAATGATGTGTTGCAAAACACCTTCCTCAAAGCCTGGAGCAATGTGGAGAGTTTCAGAGGCGACTCCAAACTATCGTCGTGGCTCTACAAGATAGCTATCAACGAGTCGATAACATTTATCAACCGCGAAAAGCAACGGCAAAACATTTCGATTGACGACGACGAGTCGTTTATCATCAACTCACTGGAGAGCGACGATTGGTTTGACGGCGACGAGCTGCAAAAGGAATTGCAAAAAGCTATTGCTACTCTTCCGGAAAAACAACGCATGATTTTCAATATGAAATATTTCGACGATATGAAATATGAAGATATCTCGGAAATCCTCGGCACCTCAGTGGGAGCCTTAAAAGCTTCTTACCATCACGCCGTGAAAAAAATTGAAAATTTTTTCACAAAAAATTAAACCTTTTTCGTTAGCAAAAGTCTTTAAAGTACTATGAGCAAAATTGACGAAATATTAACCAAAGTTGACCATAAAGCGGGATATAAAGTACCCGAAGGTTATTTTGCAGACTTTACAAGCAAAATGATGGAAGCCTTGCCCGAAAAGAAAATTGAGGAGCATAGGAAGCCTACACGATGGATGAGGATACGTCCTTTTGTTTACATGGCGGCAATGTTTGGAGGTGTGTGGTTGATGCTCTATATGTTTAACGACCTGATGGGACACTCTTCATCGTCGCTACAATATGATGAGCAAATTGCTGACGCAATGCAAGACGATAAGACAGCTACCGAGCTGATGAAGACAGGGCAATTTTCCGACTACGACATCCTTAATGACATCTACGAAAACGGAGAAAGTGCGGAAAACATTGACTTCTCCGAACTAAACTAAATCTTTGCAAGCTATGAAGCGTTTCGTGTTCTTAATCTTGTTATCGGTTGTTTCGGCAACCTCTCTTTTACAGGCGCAAACCACCAATTCCCAACGCGCTCGCTGGATGGGCAACATACGCCAACAAAAAATCGAATATATCGTTAAAGAGCTGAAACTCAATGAAGAACAAGCAGATAAGTTTGCGCGCCTCTACACTGAAATGGAGAGCGAAATTTATAAGCTAAACTGCGAAGCCGAAGATTTGCTCAACAAAATAGCCCTCGACGATAAAGCTACTGATGCCGAATATGAAGCGGCAGCGTTGGCTTCTACGAGAGTGAAACAAAAAGAGGGAGAAATTGAATTGGAATATTTCCACAAATTCTCTCGTTTTCTCACTAAAAAGCAACTCTTTCAGATGAAGCTCGCTGAAGAGAAATTCACTCAGTATTTGTTGCGACATCGTCGAAGAGAGAATAAATAATCCTCATTATCGACAAAAAATATTAGTGCCACTCTCTTCTGCTACAACAGCACCTGAGAGTGGCTTTTATAATATAAATAATCAAACTATATGGAACGCATCTTTATATTATTAATGGCAGGCATCCCTTTTCTACCTTTATACGCAAAATTGCCGACACCCGACTTCACTATGCCTGAAACGGAAATGAAAAATGCTGAAAATCAAATTGAAAAAGCGATAAAAATACAAGACAACCGGATGCTTATCGACGGGATGATACGCTTGTCGCTCGCAAAAACGCGCATCTCCTCCGACAACCTTCCGCAATCTATCATTCACCTCGACTCTATAGCCACATCCACCACCGACACATCCGCTCGCAGCGTTATGCATCTTTTGGAGATTGATATGCTCGCCGACATGGTTGAAAACGACGGATTTAGATTTGCAAACCGTCTGCAAGCACGGGGCGAACGCCCACAAGATATGCGAGAGTGGAGCCGCGAGGATTTCGTGGACCGCATCATTGAGCTGACCCAAGAGCTTATTAGCCATAGCGATGAGCTGAAAGCCATCCCTATTACGGAATATAAAGAAATAGTAATAATGCCGAAAGTACTGCCGGAATTCACGCCGTCTCTCTACGACATGATAGCCCACCACGCCGCCGCTCGCATCAATGATGTGGCTACAACTTCTGAAATATCCATACTCCGCTATTGCTCGTGGAGCAACTTTCTTATTTCGCGTCCGAAAGTCGACGATAAAGCGGCACAATGCCTCGTTGACATCTATGCCTCTCTCTTAGAGCGACGCGACCATGCATCTCCAGCATTTATCTATTCTGAGACACAACGACTTAGCTCAAGCCTATATTCACAAAGCAATTCGGAAACCGCAGTAGATTCGCTCATAAACTATTACAACGAGATTTCCGATTCGCCTTACAGCATTGAGATTATCAACCACTTGATAGATATCAATGCGGACCCTCTTTTGCTCGAACCGATAGCAAGGGAGGCTTTAGCGAAACACCCCGACTATGCCAATTTGGCTAAAACGAAAAATTTCATTGCCGAGTGTGACCAAACGAAGATAGAGGTCGTAATCCCCGGAGCAATTAATGCCAACACGCCCATACCGATGCAAATCAAACGCAAAAATGCCAATAGCGTAAAGATTAAGTGCTATCGACTACCGCAGTTTGTTCACACCGGCGACCTTGATAATTGTGCTTTTGTGGAAGCTATTACCACCGAAGCCGACACTCTGACGTTTCCGCCGCTACCCGCCGGCAAATATGCCTTTATTGCCGAAACGACAACTCCAAAAGGCAAAAGAGTGAAGCATAGCCAAGAAGCATGGGTAAGAGTGAGCGACATCGAGATAATGACAGTGCTCAAAATCAACGGCGAGCAACGCATTTATGTGACCGACGCTATCACCGGAAAACCTTTGGCAGACATAAAGGTTATTTTTTATAAGCGTCGTCAAAACAATGAGTGTGAGAGATTGACCAACAGTGACGGCTATTGTGTGTTACCTGCCGGATTTAATGATTGCTCTGCCTATGCCGTCAGAGGTAATCACCGCAGCGAGGAGATAAATATCTATCGAGGATATAATTATTATAACAATGTCGCGAATTGTCAAGTGAGGTCATTTATCGACCGAGGGGTGTATCGCCCGGGAGAAGTGATGAAATTTGCCATAGTAGCGGGTGCAATCAGCAATGACAATATCTCAGTGGTGAAACAACAATCGTTCACCGCAACTCTCTATAATGCCAATCACGAAAAGATTGACTCTTTGCAACTTACAACCGACAACTTCGGACGTGCCAACGGCAGTTTTACCATCCCGGGAAACGGCTTGACAGGCAGTTATCGGTTGTCAATAAGCAACATGGGCTACAACCGAACAACCAAATACTTTGAAGTAAGCGAATATAAGGCGCCTAATTTCTTTACAGAAATCAACGACGACGATTGCAACCTTGAAAGCCTTGCAAACGTGAAGATTACGGGTAGAGTGGCTACATTCTCGGAGTTCCCTCTTGCCGGCGCAAAGGTGAAATATCACATCTCAGGCATCAACTCGTGGTGGAATCGCGCCAAATTTGACAATCACTCCGGCGAAATTACCACTGACGACCAAGGACACTTCAGCATTGATGTGCCTGCCGATTGTTTCTCTACCACAAAGGGGAAAATGCTACTAAACATTCACCTCGATGTGACCGACGACAAAGGGGAAACACAGCCTTACGAGCACATCGTCTCAGTGGGCAAAATCGATTGTCTGCCACCCCTTGCCAACTACACTGTCGATGCCGACCGACCGCTGGAGTTGCCTTCGTCATTCAAAGATTTGGATTGTGTGGATTGGCAAATCTTCGACGACAATAGCTGTGTGGCTGAAGGACAAATCACTCCCGACAGCCTCTCTATCGACTTGTCGCAGCTTGCCTCCGGTGTCTACCGGCTGCAACTATCACTCCCCGACAACAGCGACAGCGTCAGCTCTCACCTTCAGCTCTATCGCCACTCCGACAAGGCTCTTTGCTTTGAGGCGCCGTTGATAGTGATGGACGATGAGGTTACCGCCAATGCCGACAACACATTTGAAATCACTTATGGCAACAGTTTTGACAACTATGCTTACTATATCATCACTTGCGGAGATAAGGTGACCTCTGAGGGATGGTTACATTCCGAAAAGGGTGTCCACAAATTTTCCTCTAAAGCCGAATTCAGCCGCTTGCTTCAGTCGGAGATAACGCTGATTTGGATGGACAACCACCGGACGATGTCGAAAACGGTGACACTCCTTCCGGCTGTAGCGCCCGACAAAATCACAATCGAGTGTGTGTCATTCCGCGACAATATCGTGCCGGGCAGTCGCGAAAAGTGGCAGTTGCGCATTCGCAACAACAACGGCAAGCGCTATACCTCGGCAGTAATCGCAAACATGTATGATGCCGCACTCGATAATATCGCTGATAATGAATGGACTTTCAACATGACGATACCGCATATCAGTGCCTTTAGTATGTCAAACTCTGCTTATTTGAGATTTGTGGAAACCTCTGCCATCAGCAAGTTGAATTATGCATCATCGCCGACCTTCACGCCTCCTTATCTTAATTATTACGGACTATCCTTCTATCAGATGAATTATGACCTCTTATATGAATGTTGTATGCCGACTCAGAGTATGAGGAAAGCCAATGGTTTGGATGTTGACGACAGCGTAGCAGAAGAGGACATCGCCGGTGAAAGCGCATCGGAAGGAGAAAACGACAACAACGGCATCTTGCGCGACGAAAGCGTCAAGTCGGCATTCTTTATGCCTACTCTCGTGAGCACTGAGGAGGGCGATGTGGTCATCGACTTCGAAGTGCCCGACCGCAACACTAAATGGCATTTCACCGCCCTCGCCTACACCGACGATATGCAATATGACATCATCGACCGACTGGTGACAGCGTCGAAACCGCTGATGATACAGCCCAACCTGCCACGATTTGTGCGAGAAGGCGACAAGCTATCTCTCTCGGCAATGGCAATGAATAATAGCGACAGCCGCCAAGTGGTCGACGTGCAGTTTACCATCGTCAACGGCAACGACACCATCACTCGCTCTTTCAAGGCAATTGAGATTAATGCCGGCGAGAAAAAAACGGTGAAGATGGATTGCGACATCGCTACAGGCACCGAGATTGTCTCGACAGTGAAGATAATGCTCAACGGCGTTGCCGTCGATGGTCAACGAGATATGATTGCTATACTGCCTGCCACCACCAATGTTGTCGAAGCCTCGCCGTTCTACTTAAACGAGAACTCCCAAAAAGCAACCATACCGATGCCGACATTCAACAGCAAAGGGCTGATTACTTTCGAATATGCCGACAACCCCGCTTGGTATGCCGCCATGGCATTACCCACAATAGTCTCCGACAACGCTACAGCATCGGCACAAGCCTACAACTATTTTGCTACAAGAGTGGCTGAATGCATCGTGGGCAACAATCCCGATATTGCCGAAGCGCTCAAAACCATGAAGATGCGCTCGCCGCTCCACGACAATGCCGACCTGAAGATTATTTCGCTCGACAACACAATATGGCATCGCAGCGCCGACAATGAGACCGAGGTTATGAACACGCTATGCAAGTTGACCGACAACGCAACAATCGACTACCGGAAGAAAAAAGCCACCACCTCTCTCTATGAGCTGCAAAACAACGATGGGGGTTTTTCGTGGTTTAAGGGTTGCGATAGTTCGTTATGGACCACCATTGATGTGCTCCATACCCTCGGATATATCAACGAAATGGGATATGCTGAAAAAAGCAATAGTATGGTCAACGACATGGTGATGAAGGCGATAAACTACTGCGACGAGTATTTTGTCACTGAATATCTCAATCATCCGAAACATCGCCCGTCACTCATCGCAAAGGCTGAGGGATATGTGAGAATCAGAGCTATGCATCAAGCTCCGAAGATGAATAAAACAATGAAAGAGATTGCCGACACGGCAACGCTCAATATGATTGACCGCCGGCAACAATGCTCTCCGGTGGAGAAAGCCGACATTGCGATTTATTTGGCAACCATCGGAAAGACCAAAGAGGCGGAAATCTTTGTGGAATCGCTACGGCAGACTGCAGTGAAAAATGAGCTCCGAGGGATGTATTGGGATGTAGATTTTGCCGACAAGACGGCAATTGTCGCCAAAGCGCTGAAAGCATTCCACCGCCTCGACCCCGATGACAAAGCCATCAACGACATGCGCCGCTTCCTCTTGCTCTCTAAAGAGACACAGTGCTGGGGCTCAACAATCAATGCCGTTCATGCCGTAAATGCGCTCCTCAATACCGACGACAATTGGGCTAAGAAGTCCCGCCGTAGCCCGTCAATCACCATCTCCGGGAAGCCTTTAGACACCAACGATGCTTCGCCCTACTGCGGCTACCTGCGACGTACTCTCGACATAGATCGCTCGGAGGGTGTAATCACTATCAATAGAGAAAGCGGAACACCGGCTTGGGGTGGAGTGTACTGTCAATATTCGGCACCAATGGATAGCATCAACGCTCATTCCGCCGGAGATATTCGCATCGAAAAGCAATTTTTCGTATACGACAACGACGGAAAGTTGCTCCCAAAAGCGCGTAAGCAATTCAACGTCGGCGAACGCATCCACGTGCGACTCACCATACGAAGCGAACGCGACCTCGACTTCGTGGCTATGACCGACGACCGAGCCGCCGGTTTTGAACCGGTGCAACAGACTGCCGGATATGATTGGCAAGACGGAGTGGTAATCTACAAAGAAAACCGCGACTCCTCAACTCAATTCTTCATTTCCCGACTGCCCAAAGGCTCTTTTGTGTTGAGCTACGACGTGTATGCCAACAACGCAGGCTCGTTCGCCTCAGGCATAGCCTCACTGCAATGCCAATACTCTCCCAAAATCACAGCCCACTCGGAAGGCACCGTAATCACCATCCGACAATAATGCCTCCCCATACCCCACAAAAAGAACGGCTACATCGATTGATGCAGCCGCTCTTTTTGCGTCAAAATCATTCAGCGAATGATTACTTTCTGATACCCAACTCCGACTTGGCAATGATTGCACGATAACGATTGATGTCGGTGCGAATCAAATAGTCAAGCAAACGACGACGCTTACCTACAAGCATCTTAAGAGCACGGGTTGTTGTATGATCCTTGTGATTTGACTTCAAGTGTTCAGTCAAATGAGCAATACGGATGGAAAATAATGCTATCTGAGCCTCAGGTGACCCGGTATCAGTATTAGACTTACCGTACTTCTCGAAGATCGCTTTCTTGTCTTCAGAACTTAAATGCATTCTAAAACGTTTTTAAAAAGTTAATAAAAATTTATTTGTTTTGCGTCTGCAAAGGTACGCTAATTTTTTGAATTACCAAAACTTACCTTCACTTTTATGCCTCAATTTTTCAAAATTATTTGATTAATTGCTTACCTTTGCAAAAAACACTATGCCCATATCTCAGCGACAATCCAATCTTGAGCTGCTCCGCATCGTGGCGATGCTTGCAGTGGTAGGAGTGCATCTCGACGGTGCATCGCTCGGACTGCCGCTCGACAGCCAACCCGACTACGACAACCGCGACATTTGGCGCCTCATCGTTGAAGCACTGACAATAGTTGGCGTGAACTGCTTCACGCTCATCTCCGGCTTCTTCGGCATAAAAGCCTCATGGCATAGCTTTTCGCGATTCACCGGTCAGTGTCTCTTTTACTCCGTGGCGATTGTCTCTATTGTGATGATTATCGACGGGATATGGCAATGGAATCAATGGGCAACAGCCTGGCTTGTCTTCACCCACTCCGACCTATGGTATGTGCCTGCATACCTCGGACTATGGCTTCTCAGCCCGTTTCTTAATGCAGGAGCTGAATTGCTCTCCAAAAAGCAACTATTATGCTTCGTGGCAGCCTTCGCCTCGTTTAACATATATGCAGGATGGCTCAACAACGGACACTTCAACCCCACCGGCTATACCATCCTCAATCTCATAATGATGTATCTAATCGGAAGATATATAGGTAAACACATCAACATGCAATCGCGATATCGAAAAGCCGTATGCCTCATCGCCACCATAATATATCTTATCACCACAGCAGTAATTGCATATATGGCAACTATCATCCCCTCTCGCCTTGCTTTTGCCTACAACTCACCGGCTGTCGTGGTCGCTTCAGTAGCACTATTTGTGGCATTCGCCTCGCTTCATTTTCACTCAAAAGTTATCAATCAGTTGGCAGCATCGGCATTCGCAGTCTATCTAATCCACAAGAACCCCTACATTTGGGTGAGACTGATTAAGCCTACAGCCCTAAATGCATGGCAAAACATGGACCTATGGCAATTCTCCGCTATGTTTGTGGTAGCATGTATCTGCATTTATGTCTTCGCCGCATTAATCGACTCCCTGCGTTGCTCACTATTCAAATTATTCACAAACAAACTGAAAAAACGAGCAAAATAACGGCATCGCGAAAAATATACACCAAAAAATTTGCACAATTCAATTTCGCTTATTACCTTTGCACTCGCAAAAGCAATTCAGCAACCAACCGGAGAGGTGGGTGAGTGGCTGAAACCAACAGTTTGCTAAACTGTCGTAGGAGTAATCCTACCACGAGTTCGAATCTCGTCCTCTCCGCTTGATTCCTTTATGGAAGCAAATCCTCGTAGGAGGACACACTTTCGGAGAGATGGCAGAGTGGTCGATTGCGGCGGTCTTGAAAACCGTTGAGGGTAACACCTCCGGGGGTTCGAATCCCTCTCTCTCCGCAGATTGCTAAAAATTTGGCGTCTATGCCCAGATGGCGGAATCGGTAGACGCGCTGGTCTCAAACACCAGTGGAGTAAAATCCATCCCGGTTCGATCCCGGGTCTGGGTACAAGAAAGAAAGCTAAGTATTTGATAATTCAACACTTAGCTTTTTCTTTTGCTTGAATTTTCCCAACATTTTCCCCACACGTGCAAAAAATATAGCAGTAAGTCATTATTTCTTTTGGTTGAACGTAGTAAATAAGTTACCTTTGAAAAGAAATAAAGCCTATTAAATAAAAGTAATGGAACAAGGTGTTTGGCAAGAAATAGAACTGTTGTACCAAAAGTTTCAAAAACTTGGTATCAGTGAAGCGGTGGACTATGATAAGTACTACCTTTATTCTCTCATTACCCATTCCACAGCTATAGAAGGCTCCACGTTGACCGAGCTTGATACGCAGCTTCTCTTTGACGAGGGAGTAACGGCGAAAGGGAAACCGCTTGTGCATCATCTGATGAATGAAGATTTGAAGCAAGCGTATGAACTTGCCAAAACTGAATCAGATAGCCTTGTGCCTATAACTCCTGCTTTTCTGAAAAGGTTGAATGCAATGCTGATGCGTACTACCGGCAGCGTTCACAGTGTAATGGGCGGTTCTTTCGATTCTTCAAAAGGAGATTTCCGTTTATGTGGTGTTACGGCTGGTGTTGGCGGACATTCTTATATGAACTATTTGAAAGTTCCTGCTAAGGTAGATGAACTTTGCGCTCTACTGCAAGAGAAGCAAAAGACTGTGGGAACATTTCGGGAACAATATGAATTAAGCTTTAATGCCCACTTTAATTTAGTGACCATACATCCGTGGGTGGATGGCAACGGTAGAACGGCTCGGTTGCTGATGAACTACCTCCAATTTTGCTATCACCTTTTTCCTACTAAGATATTTAAGGAAGATAGGGAAGAATATGTCCTTTCTCTGCGCCAATGTCAAGACGAGGAAACCAACCAGCCTTTCTTGGAATTTATGGCAGGACAGTTGAAGAAATCACTTTCTTTGGAGATTGAAAGGTTTAAAGCTTCGCAGAAGAGAGGGTTCAATTTTATGTTTTAGAGATATAAGACTTGCCCATTATAATAGATTGCATAATATTGAGTGGATTTTTGTAATTCCCACCTCAATATTATACCAATGATTAAATTTATTAATACCCCATTCTTGAAGTGTCAACTTTCTTAATTTCTTTATGTTTATAATTTCCGAATTTGAAAATTACAGAGAGATTAGCTGTTATCCAATCTTGACCAACATTCATGGAAAAGTGGGTCAGCCGCAAAAGGTGGTTGAAATGTTAAAAAACTACCCGAGTGAAATTTTTTTGGCGCATAACGTCAATGCCGTTGTCGACATAGAAGGTCCAATGACCTTGTTTTGTGCAACAGATATTTTTTCATCGTTGCGGAGTTTGAGGTCTGGCTTGCGGGGGAAAGCGATTGTGGCAGACACTGACGCAACACCGCTTTCAGGCGTCCGCGAGTTTCCACCTCCTCGCTTAACGAGGCGGTTACACTTTTTTATAAGAAAGGAGGATGTCCCAAAAAACAGTTTTTTGGCACACCCTCCTAAAAATATTCTGATAAACTTATTATTTCAAGCCATCGATATAACTGCGGAATTCGGGAGACGGATTGGCAGTGTATGCTTGTTCGAGATATTTTTTAGCTGTATCTACATCCTTTTCTTGAACGTAGTAAAGACCTACATAAGTGTATGCTTCGTTGACCACAGCGTTAAGCTTTGCTTCAGCAAGACCTTCTTGAGCCTTAGCAATGTCAACAGTAGCGATATAGGCGTCGCAACACTCTTTAGTTTTGTTTTCCTCACCGGTGAATCCGCGGATGATACGCGCCTTACGTTGCATGATAGTGTAGTTCGGGTCAGCCTTCTCAAGCACCGTGTTAATAGCCTCCAATCCCTTGTTGTAAGCATTTTCCTTCACTGCGGGGTCTTGGTTTGTAGCAATAACGTTAAGGTAGCGAGCTGAGAGCGTAAAGAGGTCGGAAACTTTGTAAGATTCGCCATATTCGCCGGCATCGATAAACTTCTGGTAGGCTTCGGCAGCCTTGAGATAAAGCTCAGGGTCGCGGTCGGCAGCAGCGGCATTAGAGTAGGCGGCGGAGATGTTGCGATAGATGTCGGTGCGAGAAGCATCGAGGCCAATCACTTTCTCAAATTCGGCAGCAGCCTCAAGATGACGTTTTAAGTTAACGAGCACATCGGCATAGGTGGAATAGTCATTTGCGGTGAAAGTGTAGTGAGCTTCAAGCGGAGTGTTGAAAAAGTCCACACCGGCAACCTCTGCTTCTTCCCAATTCTTTAGAGCGGCTTTATTAAGGAAAATCATACGCTTCATCAAGAAAGGAGAATTGCCTTTAGCGAGCACCTCATTGGCGAGAGCGAGCGATTCGTCGTAGCGTTCGCCGAAGTAGAGGAGCACCACATAGCGCGACTCGTCGCTGTCGAAGTGGTTTGCATTTTCCATCACCTTGCCATATTGCTCAGCGGCTTTGGTCCATTGACCGTTTTCGTAGTATTTCTCTGCGAGTTCGCGCTGAGAGAGCAATGAATTAGGCTTGCGGTCGGCAATCTCTTTGAGCTTGCTGATAGCCACATCGGGAGCGATATGGAAATAGGTTGACGCATATTTCACGTAAGGAATCGGGTTTTCGGCATCGTAGTTGATAGCCATTTCGTAGTAGCCTGCCGACTTACCATAATCCTTTTGATCGCGGAACATATCGCCTTCGAAGATATAGATAACACCGTTGGTTTTGTCTTTCTTTTTAGCGTCTTTGAGGTAGTTGTTAAACTCTTTCTTGTAAAGCACGGAGTCGACGTCGTAGTAAGCGCGAGCGATACCGATTTTCACGGGCACGTTTTTCTTGTCGAAACCTTCAGCTTGACCGAAGAACCCTTTAGCTGCCTTAGCGTCATTGCCAAGGAGAGCTAATTTACCTTTACCTACATAGTTGAATGCATAATTGGCATTTGATTGCACTCCGAGGTCGAAATATTTCTGAGCCTGAGCTTTATCGCCGCTGTTGAGGGCAATACATCCGAGATAATAGTATGCTTCAGCTTTGTTGGTCGATGCGTCGTTAAGAGTTTGGTCGAGCACGATTTTAGCGTTTTCATCTTGTCCGACTTGGAAATATTCCACACCGTCAAGATAACCATCGGCAGCGGCTGAAAAAGCCAAGCCTGCGATGAGGGTTGAGGATAAAATAAATTTCAATTTCATCTTTTCTTGATAATTAATGTGATTATACTAATTTTTATTTATTTCTCTAAAAACCTACCTATTCATCCATCACAATATTCACTGAGCGAGCCGGAGGCATATTTGAAGGGAGCACACCGGTGTTGAGTAGCACCTTCTGTCCCGGGATGCTTGTGATAAAGCGGCAAAAAGCATGCTCAGGGGTGCCTGCAGGAGCCGTGCAGATGGCGTAGATGGTGCGAAACAGGGGATAGTCGCCTGTGTAGATATCAAGCTGATATGGCTTGTAGGGATAGGGCGAATCGTTGCGACGGATGGGTATCACCTGTATTGTCTTGCTGTAGTCTACGCTATCAGTGGCAAGTTCTTCCGAATAGATGTTGTGGTTGAGCTGCGCCTTCTCAAGCTCGTCAATCTCGTTTTGCGAATAGTTGTGACATTTGGCGATGTCGCTAAGGTCGCGACTTAGCCACGACACGCCGATGATGCCGATGGCACCCTTGTTGGCTTGCACGGCACGAAACACCTCTTTGTTTGTCTTTTGCGCATAGATATTTTTGCCGAAGGGCTTTCTTCCGGTCACTTTTTCCAACATATATCTCACAGTGCTCGACCCTTCGTTGTCAAACACCACCTTTATTTCCCCCATCGAGCTCGGCGATATTTCGTTCCAATCCTTCACCTTACCGGTAAGGATCTCTCCCAACTGCTTCACCGACAACATAATCACCGGGTTGTCTTTATGGGCAATGATTGCCACTGCGTCTACCGCCATTGGCACACAATAATAATTCTTATCATTAGCTTTGAGGATGCGCTTCTGAGCATCCGACAGCTCACTGGGCACAAAAGCCACCCTCGCCTTAAAGGCGTTGATTGAGTCAAGAATAGTGCGCTCATCGGTATAAACCGGGCTGATTCTCACTCCCGGATATTTTATCTCATACACCTCCACTTCCTGGCGAAGGATATTTTCCACCGATTCGTCACAGAAGATTTTAAATTGCGAAGCTGTGGGCTTGGTAGTCGACGGACCGCAAGCCACAGCCACTACCGACACCACTACCGCCAGTAATATTTTTGCAATGCTTTTCATTCGTCATCGTCCTCCCTATAGATGAAAGTATAGTCAAGACCCTTAGCCAAACGGTAACCTCTAAAGATGCCGTAGACGATGAGCACCCCGCCCACAATGCGCGATGTGAGCACCGACACACTGTCAAACAATCGGTTGGTGAACAACACATATGCCAACCCGAAATAAAACGCCACCATAAATGACCCGATGACAAGACGTGTAATCTTGCGAGTATTGATTTTTTTATTCTTCTTATGATTGATTTGAGTCATTGTTTCAATCAGAGTAAAGTTTTAGTAAAGGTATATAAAATTATGCAACTCGCAATAAAAAGTAGCGACTATTTCATAAATCTTAACCAAACCGACAGTCTGCCGATAAAAATGTTAATGACACGAGTGCAAATAGCCTTATCAATAAAGCAAGCCGCAACCCGAAGATTGCAGCCTGCAGAGAGCCTGAAAAGGGACTCGAACCCTTGACCTTTTCGTTACGAATGAAATGCTCTACCGACTGAGCTATTCAGGCTTAATAGGCGAACACACTAAGCGTCGCCGTTATTTCAAGCGCAAAGGTAGCACTATTTTTTGAAATAGCCTACACCTTGCACTGTTTTTTAGTAGTTGCGAGCGAAAATCACACGGCGTGCTGATGGCTTGCCGGTGAAAATACACGTTCCGGGCTCGTCGCTGCCATCCAAAGGAATGCAACGAATGGTGGCCTTCGTTTCTTCTTTCACCCTCACCTCGGTCTCGGTGGTACCATCCCAATGAGCGAGCACAAAACCGCCTGCCTCAATCTTCTCCTTAAACTCCTCGTAGCTGTCAGCCACAGAGATATGAGCATCGCGGAAAGTGCGTGCCTTGGTGTAGATATTTTCTTGAATTTCTTTCAAGAGGTCAGCCACACGCTCCACAATACCGTCGAGGCTCTCAACACTCTTTTCGAGAGTGTCACGGCGCATCACCTCCACGGTGCCGTTTTCAAGGTCGCGCGCACCGATGGCGAGACGCACCGGCACACCCTTAAGTTCGTAGTCGGCAAACTTAAATCCCGGTCGCTTGTTGTCGGCATCATCATATTTCACGCTAATACCCTTGGCTTTCAAGCCCTCAACAATACCATCCACCTTAGCTGACACCTCAGCGAGCTGGTCCATATTCTTATAGATAGGCACAATCACCACTTGTATCGGAGCCAAATTAGGCGGCAACACGAGTCCGTTGTCGTCGCTGTGGGTCATTATCAATGCGCCCATCAGACGGGTGGAAACGCCCCAAGAAGTAGCCCACACATATTCGAGCTGATTTTCCTTGTTGATAAACTTCACATCAAACGCTTTGGCGAAATTCTGCCCGAGGAAGTGACTGGTGCCTGCTTGCAGAGCCTTTCCGTCTTGCATCATCGCCTCGATTGTGAAGGTGTCGAGAGCGCCGGCAAAACGCTCGTTGGCGGTTTTCACTCCCTTCACCACCGGCACAGCCATAAAGCGTTCGGCGAAGTCGGCATACACATCGAGCATCTTGCGAGCTTCAGCGAGAGCCTCCTCCTTAGTGGCATGGGCGGTGTGACCCTCTTGCCAAAGGAATTCGGCAGTGCGCAAAAACATACGAGTACGCATCTCCCAACGGAACACATTAGCCCACTGGTTACACAAAATAGGGAGGTCGCGATACGACTTAATCCAATTTTTATAGGTGTTCCAAATGATTGTTTCAGAAGTAGGACGGATAATAAGCTCTTCTTCCAAACGAGCTGCCGGGTCGACCACCACGCCACTGCCATCTTCTGCATTCTTCAGGCGGTAGTGGGTTACTACGGCGCACTCCTTGGCAAAGCCTTCCACATGCTCAGCCTCGCGACTCAAAAAAGATTTCGGAATAAGCAACGGGAAATAAGCATTAACGTGCCCCGTAGCCTTAAACATATTGTCAAGTTCGCGCTGCATCTTCTCCCAAATAGCGTAGCCGTAAGGCTTGATAACCATACAACCGCGCACGGCAGACTGCTCGGCAAGGTCGGCTTTCACGACCAAGTCGTTATACCACTGCGAATAATTTTCGCTGCGTTTTGTCAGTTCTTTAAGTTCTTTAGCCATTTTTATACTGCTTTGTTTTAGTTGCAAAGTTACTATCTTTCAGCAAATATCACAACAAATGAGTCGTTTTTGAACACCACAAAACATTTTTCGCGAAAAAAACATCAATTTAAAGCATCGCATTTTCAAAAAATATCGTAACTTTGCACCGCAAAATAAGGAAAGATGCCGGAGTGGTCGATCGGGACGGTCTCGAAAACCGTTGTACGGGTAACCGTACCCAGGGTTCGAATCCCTGTCTTTCCGCTGATTTTTTCACAAAGACAAAACGCTGAAGGTTGCTTACGAGCTTCCTCAGCGTTTTCTATTTATGGCAAATAACGTGTGGGCGAAGTTTCGCATATAGGCTGCTGTAGCGACATAGCCTTTGGCGAGTCACCTACATCTCAATGCGAAATACAAATTGTCGATTCCACTCTCTTAGGATAGACATCGTTACCTCTTTTTTGGTGAGGTTAAACACTTCCGACCATTGAGTGAAGCCCGTAGAACTTTGGTCGCCGTCAGGGCCTTGCGCCACCTCTCTCAACATCTCCATAGCCATCTTCGTAGAGACGTTAAATCCCGCCTCCGAGAGTTTGTCGCCGAGCCTCACATATCGGTCTTTACCATGCTCCGAATGATTTACACCATAGGGAGTGTCAGCCATTGTCGGCGACACATAGAAGTTGGTGGCAAATCGCCACACATCTCTACCTCTGAGCACCTCCATCTTGCTCGGATTGTTGTTGATGTCGGAGTCGGCATATTCCACTATGGCATAGTTACCCTTTGCGTCAGCCATAAAGAAATGATAGTTGGCATCGACACCATTTGTCGGGTCGTCGTCCATATACATGTTGTATTGTTGCAACAGCTCGATAGCCTCATCCACCGTCGAAGCCCTATCGAGGAGTAAACGCATTGCCACGGTGGTGAAGATTTTCTTTCTGTCGGCATATCGTTGGATGGTGGGCTTGCCATCCAATTTCAAGACACTGACAGCGAAGCCGTCCTCATTGATGCCGTCGAGCAGCATATAAGGCAACGCCATCAGCATTGACAAGTCGGAAATGCCGTCGGTGTAAAAGCCACTTTTATAACCTATGAATTGTCCGTCGACAAACGAAACCGACTTCTTTCCCCCTTCGGGCGCGGTATGAACCACAATCAGCGGTATCATTATGCGTTCGCCGAGCTCATCGCGATGGTTAAAATCGAAATTTCTACCCATTACACAGTCACCTGTGGTAAGGTCGGGACAAGCAAACGCACTACAGTCGGCATCATATGATATACTCGCACCGGCACCCGAGGGCAGCTTGTCGCAGAGATGCGAAGCAACAAACGCCTTCAGTCGTGCGGTGCAATCGATGTCGAAATTCAATGCTTCGTCAAGCTTATAATCTTGAGAGTAACGCACTTCATAGATGCGCCCTTTGTTGCCTTCGAGGTCTCGCAAAGAGTAAATCATATCCCGCTTCCCCTCATCGGTAATCAATAGAGCCTTGTTTTGAGTAGATGTAGCCGAGTATTTCTCAGATGCTGACGACATGGTCATTATTAATTTATTATCCCTCATATCAGTAGGTTATTATAGTATAATATCAATTACTCACTCAAAGCCATCCTTCAGTGTCGATTATTTCCAAAGTTACGACACCAATGGTCAGCAAGATTCAGAAGTAGCAATAGTGGTGATAATGCTATCAGCTTCTTCCACACTACGCACATTAGCCACCACCATTGACCGCCGCGCCTTGACTTCCCTCAACTCGCAACGGCGCACGTTTTTTTGCAGATACGTGAGGATGCGCCCGAAAGCATTGCTTTGGTAATATGCGGCATTTTCGGCACTGACAAAAAACATCGTCATCCGTCCCTGTTTGAGCACAATCTTCTCAATGCCGAGCATCTTGGCTTTTCTGCGTAGCGCCACTATGAGTATCAGTTCGCGCGCCTGCTTAGGAATCTTTCCAAATCGGTCTTCCAACCGCTTGCAGAATGCTTCCACCTCATCCTCCCGCTCCATATTGTCAAGCTCCTGATATAGCAAAATGCGCTCGCTCTCTTGAGGCACAAACGAGGCGGGGAAGAGGATTTCGAGGTCGCTTTCGATAGTGCAATCGTTGGCATAGGCTGTGGGTTGGTCGGAGGTGATGTCGGCAAACTCATCGGCAAATTCTTCCGTTTTAAGCTCCGTCACCGCCTCACGCAAAATTTTCTGATAAGTCTCATAACCGAGGTCGGCGATAAAACCGCTCTGCTCTGCACCAAGCAAATTGCCGGCGCCGCGAATATCGAGGTCTTGCATAGCGATATGAATGCCGGCACCGAGGTCGGAAAAGCTCTCAATAGCTTGCAAACGCCTACGAGCCACCGGCGAGAGGGGCTGTCCCTCCGGCACGATGAGATAGCAGAATGCCTTGCGGTTGCTGCGGCCCACACGTCCGCGAAGCTGATGAAGCTCGCTGAGCCCGAAATTCTGAGCATTATTAATGATGATGGTGTTTACGTTTGGCATATCTATACCGCTTTCGATGATTGTCGTGGCAAGAAGCACGTCGTAGCGATGAGCGGCAAAATCAATGATGGTCTGCTCCAAGCGTTCGGTGGGCATCTGTCCGTGACCGATAATCGTGCGAGCATCAGGCACCAGTCGGCGCACTCGTTGCTCGAGGTCAAACAACGGGTCAATGCGATTGTTTACCACAAACACTTGCCCGCCTCTCGACAGCTCAAACTCCACAGCCTCTTTCAGCACCTCATCGTCCATGACGCTGACACTCGTAATGATAGGATAGCGATTGGGAGGAGGCGTGTTGATGGCGCTAAGGTCGCGAGCACCCATAAGCGAGAATTGCAAGGTGCGCGGTATTGGAGTGGCAGACATCGTAAGGGTGTCGACATTGACTTTCATCTGCTTAAGCTTTTCTTTCACACTCACGCCAAACTTTTGCTCTTCATCAACAATCAGCAAGCCCAAATCTTTAAACACTACCGACTTTCCTATAAGCTTGTGAGTACCAATGATAATATCTATTTTGCCGTTTTTCAAGTCGTCGAGTATTTGCTTCACATCCTTTGGCTTGCGGGCACGACTAAGATAGTCCACCCTCACCGGAAATTCTTTCAGTCGGTCTTTAAACGTGTTGAAATGCTGATAGGCAAGCACCGTGGTGGGCACAAGCACAGCAGTTTGCTTTCCATCGGTTGCTGCCTTAAATGCAGCTCTTATCGCCACCTCGGTTTTTCCAAATCCCACATCGCCACACACCAGACGGTCCATCGGGCGTGCACTTTCCATGTCGGCTTTCACAGCCTCCGTGGCTTTCAACTGGTCGGGAGTGTCTTCATAGATAAATGATGCTTCCAACTCATGTTGCAAATATCCGTCGGGCGAATAGGCAAACCCTTTTTCTTGACGACGTGCGGCATACAAGCGGATAAGGTCGCGAGCGATGTCTTTGAGCTTCGACTTGGTGCGGTCTTTGATTTTGTTCCATGCCCCGGAGCCCAATTTGTTCAGACGCGGCTCCACACCCTCTTTTCCGCGATATTTCGACAGCTTGTGGAGCGAATGGATGGATACAAATATCTTGTCATCATTAAGGTAGGTGAGCTTAATCATTTCTTGCATTGTCCCGTTGACCGATGTACGCACCAATCCTCCGAAACGCCCCACCCCATGGTCGACATGCACGATATAGTCGCCCACCTCAATTTGCGACAATTCCTTTAGCGACAACGCCAATTTTCCCGACCTCACACGGTCGCTCTTAAGTGTATATTTATGAAATCGCTCAAATATCTGATGGTCGGTGAATACGCAAATTTTTTGTTGGTTATCGACAAACCCCTCGTGGAGAGTGTTGAGCACCGGACAGAAAGCGATGTCATCGTTGCGGTCGCTGAATATCGAGCGTAGCCGCTCAAACTGCGGCTCACTGTCGGAGAGGATATAAATCTTATACCCTTGAGCTTCAAAGCCCTTAAACGTATCACTGATGATGTCGAAGTTTTTGTGAAACACCCCCTGCAACGAGGTGTCGAACGTCAAAGCGGCGTCATAGTTGCCTGTGTTGTTGACTGCGTAATCGATGCGCCTACACTTCTCCACCTCAGCAACAAACCCCTCGGCATCCACGACATTACTCATAGCATTGGCATCGCCCTCTTTGGCAGCGATAGCACTTTTGCTTATCGACTCTTCAGCCACTGCCTTCACTCTCTGATACAGATGAGCACAATCATGCGTCAAGAGCATCATCCCACGCCCGCTAAAGGCTATGAGCGACACCCCGTCGGAGAGAGTGGCATCAAGATTATTCACCACCGTTATCTCCTCAACCGTCTGTTCCGACAACTGCGTCTCGATGTTAAAAGTGCGTATGCTCTCTATGTCGTCGCCAAAAAAGTCAAGACGATAGGGCTGTTCGTGGGAAAACGAGAAGATGTCAAATACCGACCCTCTGACAGCAAATTGCCCCGGCTCATACACATAATCCACCTCTTTGAAGCCGAACTCTTTCAGTCGGCTCGCTGTGGCGGTAACGTCGGCGGTGCCGCCACGGCGTAGCAAGATGGTGCTTCGGTCAATGCGTTCGGGTGGTGCCACCTTCTCGGCTAATGCTTCAGGATAGCTGACGACAAACCGTAACGTCTTGTCACTCCAACGGCTCAACACTTCGGCACGCAATATCTGCGAGGGCGCATCGGCTTGCCCGTATTTTATGTCGCGCTTATATCCGGAAGGAAAATATAGCACGGCATTATCACCGATAACGCGACAAAGGTCGTTGTACATATATCCCGCTTCATCAGCATCATTGGCAACCACAAGATAGGGTGTCACACGCTTCGGCAACCGAGAAAACACCACAGCGAGCGACGAGCCAACCAAGCCGTCAAATTTTATGCGCTTTACCTTCTTGTCGGTCACCACCGCTTTCAGGGCTTCCACTCGTTGCGGAGTCATCAACAAGGAGCATAATTCCGTTAATTCCATCCTTTAGATTTTATATATATCTCGCAAAGATACTGAAATTCAGGCAATATTTCAACTGCCGGGAAATACAAAAATCGCTTGAAGCACAACTGCCGCAAGCGATTGTCAAGCTAACACCGGAAGCGTCTATAAGTCGGTCTTCCACATACCGTGGAGATTACAGTAGGCATAAACCGCTATCGGGCGGTCGTCGCCACAACATATCTCCGTCGACGGCTTGTCGGTGAGATACACAAATCTGCCGCCATGTTCGGTGGCTACATATATGAAGTCAATGTGATGCTCCGGCAACATCGGATGGGGCATCTCCCCCACTTCGATGCGCAGACGGCAATCATCGAGGCGAGTGACCACGGGCAAATGTTTTTTAGCATCAAACCGCGGGTCGTTGTTTTCCGGCTCAATCATCCATTCTCCACAACACATCAAAGGTATGGGCTTCTCAATTAATCTCAAAGCCACTTGCTCGCTAATGCGACATTTGAAAAATTTTGCTTCCATAACACCTTGTTTTTTCTATTTCAACAATCAATCCTCATGATTTGTTTACAAGTAGCACTTCTACATCAGTCGAAGATTTTATCCCAGTCTTTCCACACCGGCTCGTAGCCGAGGGCTCGTATTTCCTCGGTCACAGCTTGTGGCGACCGCTCATCGCTCACATGAAACTGCTCCAACGAGTCGGGAGCCGAAGCGTAGCCCCCCGGGTCGGTCTTGCTTCCGGCACTCATCGAGGTCACTCCCAACTTCATCATATTTGCGCGAAACTTCGGGTTTTCGCGGGTGGAGTAGGAAATATCCACATCGTGGTCGAAGATGCGGAAGGCGAAGGTGAGCTGAGCCAACTCCTTGTCGGTCATCGTCACATTAGGCTGAAAGCCGCTCTCCGAAGGACGCATACGCGGGAAATTCACCGAGTAGCGTGTTTGCCAATAATGCTTCTGCAGATAGCGCAAGTGATGCGCCATCATTGTCACATCGGTGCGCCAATCCTCCAGGCCGATAAGCACCCCCATCCCAATCTTATGCACTCCGGCTTGTCCCATACGGTCGTATCCGTTGAGTCGCCATTCGAAGATAGATTTCATGCCTTTGGGATGATAGAGCTTATAATTATCTTTGTGATAAGTCTCTTGAAAACACACCACTCCGTTAAGCCCTGACTTGGTGAGCCTATAATAGTCGTCGGCTTTCAAAGGCATCACCTCGATGCTGAGGTTGTTGAAGTAAGGACGCACAATGTGGAGAGCGTTCTCCAGATAGTCCACTCCCGCCACTGCAGGATGCTCGCCGGTGACTATCAGCAGATTTTCAAACGGTCCAAGCTTACGAATAGCTTCACATTCAGCCTTTATCTGAGCGTCGTCGAGGGTGGTGCGAGCAAACTTATTGTTGTGGTTAAAACCGCAATACACGCAGAAGTTGGTGCACGCATTACTCAAATATAGCGGTATGTACATTGAGATAGTTTTGCCGAAACGCTCTTGAGTGTAGCGCATCGACAACCGAGCCATTTCTTCCAGATGAGGCTCGGCGGCTGGCGAAATGAGAGCCATAAAGTCGTCGACATCGAGTCGCTCCTTATTTAAGGCTCTCACCACGTCGGCATCCGTTTTAGCGGCAATTTGTCGGGTGGTTTCCTCCCAACTGATTTTTTCTAATACGTCTGAAAACATTATTTACAAATTTCGTCGGAGATTTTCTGAGTGATACGCATAGCGCAGAAGTTTGGTCCGCACATCGTGCAAAATTTATCGTCGCTACCTCTGCTTTCCACATAGTATTGGCGGGCGCGAGAGGGGTCGAGCGAAAGGTTGAATTGGTCTTTCCAACGAAATTCGAAGCGAGCCTTGCTCATTGCGTCGTCACGCACATTTGCCCCGGGAAAACCTTTAGCCAAGTCGGCGGCATGGGCGGCAATCTTGTAAGCAATCACGCCGTTGCGCACATCCTCGCGGTCGGGAAGGCTGAGGTGCTCTTTGGGGGTCACATAGCATATCATTGCAGTGCCGAGCCATGCTATTTGCGCCGCACCGATAGCTGAAGTGATATGGTCGTATCCGGGAGCGATGTCGGTGGTGAGCGGGCCGAGAGTATAGAACGGCGCTTCATGGCATGCCGACAGCTGCTTATCCATATTTTCGCGTATCTTTTGCATTGGCACATGTCCCGGACCTTCGATAATCACCTGCACATTGTGCTTCCAAGCCTTTAGCGTCAGCTCGCCGAGCACGTCAAGCTCAAGAAATTGAGCCCGGTCGTTGGCATCGTGGATAGAGCCGGGACGCATACCGTCGCCCAACGACACGGCAACGTCATATTTCGCCAAAATCTCGCAAATCTCATCGAAGTGGGTGTAAAGGAAACTTTCCTCATCGTGTATCACACACCATTCGGTCATGATGCTTCCACCGCGCGACACACAGCCCGTCAATCTCTCGCCCACCAACCGTGCGTGCTCCTTGAGCACACCGGCGTGGATGGTGAAATAATCCACCCCTTGTTCGCATTGCTCGATAAGGGTGTCGCGATAGATTTCCCACGACAGCTTCTTCACGTTTCCGTCCACCTTTTCCAATGCTTGATAAATGGGCACAGTGCCCATCGGCACCGGGCAGTTGCGTATTATCCACTCACGGGTCTCATGGATGTTTTTTCCTGTAGAGAGGTCCATAAGGGTGTCGCCTCCCCAATAGCAGCTCCACATAGCCTTTTCCACCTCCTCTTTGATGCCGGAGGATAGCGCCGAATTACCGATGTTTGTGTTCAACTTCACGCTGAAAGCTCTACCGATAATCATTGGCTCGGCTTCGGGATGGTTGATGTTAGCCGGGATGATAGCCCTACCGGCGGCAATCTCTTGTCGCACGAAGTCGGGAGTGATATAGCTGTCAATGCCCAACTCCTTGTTGTTGAGGTTCTCACGAATAGCCACATATTCCATCTCGGCAGTAATGATGCCGGCTTTGGCATAAGCCATCTGCGTGATTTCTTTGCCTTCTTTAGCCTTCAAAGGATTATAGTGGTTTTTAAAACGGATGCTATCGAGCGCCGGGTCGTTGAGGCGCATCTTTCCGTATTCTGAAGAGATACCATCTTGTTCCTCTACGTCGCCACGCGCCTTAATCCACTCAGTGCGCAAACGAGGGATGCCTTCATTGATATCCACTTCAACGGCAGGGTCGGTAAAGACACCGCTTGTGTCGTTGACAATCACCGGGTCGTTGGGATAAAACACCTTCTCGCCATTTTCGATTTTCACCGTCGGTGTGAGATTGATTTTTCTCATTCCCACCTTGATGGGATAGAGAGTGCCGTCGATGTATATTTTCTCGGAGTTGGGATATGTATTTATATCGATGTCGTTAAGTTGCATATGTTTGATGGTTTAAAGAGTTATTCTTGAAGAAACGATGTGAGAGGACTTGAAGCCTCGGCATAGTCCGACTTACCACCTAATCCGGCGAGAAAAGCCATGCGTCCGGCTTCGGTGGCAAGGGCGAAGGCGCGAGCCATAGCCACCGGGTCGGTGGCAACGGCAATGGCGGTATTTACAAGCACAGCATCAGCGCCCATCTCCATGGCATCAGCGGCATGGGAGGGTGCGCCCAGTCCGGCATCCACCACCACCGGCACATTACTTTGGTCGATGATGATGCGGAGCATCTCGCGGGTGACGAGCCCCTTGTTAGTACCTATGGGTGCTCCCAGCGGCATCACGGCTGCCGTCCCCACCTCTTCCAACCGCTTGCACAACACCGGGTCGGCTTGGATGTAAGGGAGCACCACAAAGCCGAGTTTTGCCAGCTCTTCGGTGGCTTTAAGGGTTTCCACCGGGTCGGGAAGCAGATATTTAGGGTCTGGGTGGATTTCAAGTTTGATGAAGTTGGTGCCGAAGCACTCGCGCGACAGCTGTGCTGCGAGCACCGCCTCGCGAGCATTTCTCACACCGGAGGTGTTGGGCAAAAATTGCACATGGTCGCGATTGATGTGGTGTAGCATTTCGTCGGATGCCGCATCGGCAGTATCCAGGCGTTTCATTGCCACAGTAATCATTTCGGAGCGGGAGGCGAGAATGGCTTCAAGCATCACATCGTTTGAAGCAAACTTGCCTGTTCCCACAAATAGTCGTGACGAGAACTCACGACCTCCAATTACTAATTTATCCATAATTATTATTGTAACTTTTTTTGAATTATTTCTTCGAGGAGAGTAATCATTTTTTGAGTTTCGGCAGTAGTGTTGTCGGCATTTATCAGACTTCCCGACACGGCGATGCCCCTCACTCCGGAGTCCATCAGCGAAGGGATGTCGTCGTAGGTAATACCGCCGATAGCCACCACGGGGATGTTGATAGAGGCATCTTTCATCTGCTGCATTATTCGGCGGTAGCCGTCGATGCCGAGCACCGGGCTGAGCCGTTGCTTGGTGGCGGTGAATCGATAGGGACCGAGCCCGATATAGTCGATGTCGAGATGTCGCAGAGCTTCGATGTCGTCGAAGGTGTTGGCGGTGGCTCCGATGATATATTCCTCGCCGAGCAACTCACGCGCTTCGGTGGGGCTCATATCGTTTTTGCCAAGATGCACACCATCAAGTTCCAGCTCTTTGGCGATGTCGGGATAGTCGTCGATGATAAGGATGCAATCAGCCTCCTTACAAATCTTTTTAGCCTCTTTAGCCACAGCGATTATCTCCTCCGGCGAAGCGTCTTTCATGCGCAGTTGCACCCATCCGCAACCGCCGGCAACAACAGAGCGGATTTCGTCGATTATCGTCATACTATCTGAGGGGTGAGTGATAAATTGAAGCATCGGTAATGTCGTTATATATTATTGGTTATTAATTTTATACGCTGTTTCATCTGCTCGATGTCGGTGGCAAACAGATAGCCGAGAAATGCCGCACCGCTCAGACCTGCCTCACGCAGTAATGGCATATTGCGAGCGGTCACACCACCCAACCCCACCACTGCGACGGGTGCCTCTAAGGCAATCATGCGTAGTTGTTGGAGTGGGAACGCCGCTTTGTAGCCCTGCTTGCTTATGCTGTCGAATATCGGTGAGAGAAACACATAGCTCATTGCAGCGGCTTCCATCACCTCTTCGCGGCAGTGGCACGAGCGGCTCACTCTGCCCTTAAAGCTTTCAGGCGCGCTCGGACAACGGCTATTGAGATGCACTCCCCCCGCGTCGTATTCTTGAGCCAAATGAAGGCAGTCGCCGAGGGTTATGCCGGGGAGCAACCTCGGAGGTAGCTTCTCGAGATAGCGACGCATATCGTCGTCGCTGATGCCGGGCTTACGGATGTGTATGGCATCGAAGCCGGCATCAAGGAGCATCGCTATGCGGCGAGGCTCATCGGGCAAGGTGATTTCGGGAGTGATAGCCACAAGGAGCATCGCTATCCTCCGTAGAAAGCTTTGATAATCAACACACTGTCGCCGTCGCTGAGCTTACTGCTTTCATAGTCCGTCTTTGCCACTACGGCATTGTTCACCGCCACAGCGATATTCACTGCTGTGACACCTTCCAGTTCCAAGAGTTGGGCAATCGTGAGATTGTCGTTGAGCTGTTTTTTTTCGTTGTTAAGAGTAATAGTTATCATCTTACCTTTTTTAGAGATATAGGTTTGAAAAAATGATTCACCGGACCATGCCCTTTACCGACAGTCACATTCTTACCACTTTCGATGGCTTTGGTGATATAGGCTTTGGCTTTATCCACAGCTTCATTAAGAGGCTCGCCCATGGCAAGCATCGTGGCAATGGCAGAAGAAAGGGTGCAGCCGGTGCCGTGGGTATTGGGCGACTGAATGCGCGGAGTTTTGAAAATCTGCACCTCGTCGTCGGAGGTGTAAAGATAGTCGTCGGAATTGTCGGAGATGAAATCGCCACCTTTAATCAACACGGCATTACAGCCCATCCCGATGAAACGCTCAGCGGCTTCGAGGACGTCGGTTATCCCGCTGAGTTTGATGCCGGCAATCAGTGCCGCCTCCAAGCGGTTAGGGGTGACGATGGTAGACAAGGGCATCAGATGGCTCACCATCGCAGCTATGGCATCGTCGGCTATGAGCTTGCTGCCGGAAGTGGAAATCATCACGGGGTCGAGCACCACATTGTCCGGCTGATATTTCTTTAAAGCATCAGCCACCACCTCTATTATCTCCGAGGAGTAGAGCATACCAATTTTCACAGCCCTCACATGGAGGTCGCAAAACACGGCATCCAGCTGAGCTTTGACGATGTCGGGACTGATGCCCTGCACTGCCGTCACGCCCATAGTGTTTTGAGCGGTCACGGCGGTGATTGCCGTGGCGGCATAGGCTCCGAGAGCGGAGATAGTTTTGATGTCGGCTTGTATGCCGGCACCACCACTCGAATCGCTACCGGCTATTGACAATACTACAGGATATTCCATAATTATTACTATTCATCATTATGGAAACAATCGGAGGCAATTATCGGTTGGGAGAAAGATGTCAACAATCCCTGCGTCGGCATTATCCGCTTCAGGTTCGGAGGGTATAATCTCAGCCTTTAAGGCACCCCTTTGTTCCACTGCAAAGTTACAAATAATTTCTTTGCTCGCATCATTTTTCTTGCAAAAACTAAAAAAATGGAAAAAATAGGGCTTAAATTTGTGTGATACGCCAAATAGATGTAATTTTGCACTTCGATTGAGTAGACGGATTTTTTACTCGCTAAAGATACGTAAATAATTGATTTATAGAATATGAATGTAACAATGCAAAAAAACGGCAATGTGGCAGGTGTTATCACAGTGTCGTTGGAAAAGAATGACTATCAAGAGAAAGTAGAGAAAGACCTTAAACTCGTTGGGCAAAAACACCATATCGACGGCTTCCGTCCGGGTCACGTGCCGGCAGGATTGCTCAAAAAGATGTTTGGCAAGCAAGTGCTCGCCGACGTGCTCAACCGTGTTACCGTTGATGCTCTCTTCAAATATATCGACGATGAAAAGCTCGCCGTGCTTGGCGAGCCGTTGCCCACCGACGTTAAGGAGTTGGATTTCAACGCCACGGAGTTTACTTTCTCCTTTGAAGTGGGCTTGGCTCCCGACTTTGATGCCACAGTAGACAAGGCTGTTAAGATTGCTTACTACAACATCACCGTCGACGATGAGATGGTGAAGAAGCAAGACGAAGCCCTTCTCCGTCGCTTCGGCTCGCAACAACCGGGCGAAGAGGTCAACGACACTGCTTTGGTGAAAGGCGAAGTAGTGGAGCTTGACGAAGCCGGAAACGTGAAAGAAGGTGGCATCGCTACCAAGACCATCGTATCAATGGAATATATCGGCACCACCGACGAGAAAGCTAAATTTGACGGAAAGAAAGTGGGCGACGAAGTGGTATTCAACCCCGCTGCAGCAAGCAAAGGCAATGATGCCGAGGTGGCTTCGATGCTTAACATCGACAAGGAGCAGGCCGCTGAAGTGAAGAGCGACTTCCGCTTTACTATCTCTGAAATTCTCGTGCTCAAGCTCGCTGAAAAAAATCAAGAGTTTTTCGACAACGTGTTTGGCAAGGATGTCGTGAAGACCGAAGATGAATATGTGGCAAAACTCAAAGAGATGATTGGCGGTCAGCTCAAACTCGACAGCAACTATCGCTTCACCCTCGATGCTCGCAAGGCTCTCGAAGATAAGGTGGGCGACATCGAATTGCCGGAAGAGTTCTTGAAGAAATGGCTTGTTGAGAAAAACGAGAACATCACTGCTGAAAACGTAGATGAGGAATACAAAAAGATGCTTCCGGCAGCAAAATGGCAGCTCATCAAAGAGAAGGTGGCTAAGCAATTTGAGATTAAGGTGAACGACGACGATGTGAAGCGCGAAGCCAAGATTCTCGCAGCTCAACAGTTTGCTCAATATGGCATGAACAACGTGCCCGACGAATATATCGAGAAGTATGCCGAGGATTTCATTAACAACAAGCAATATCGTCAGGGCATCGTAGACAAGGCTGTTGAAGACAAACTCTTTACCGCTATTAAGGACAATGCCACTGTAGAAGAGAAGACTGTAAGCGTCGACGAGTTTAACTCTCTCTTCAAGTAAGGAGATTGCCATGTGAATAGAGGTAATAGGGTTATTACCCTGCAACCTGAACAAATAAAGAAAATTCAAAGGAGAGCGGAAGCAAGCATTGCTAATTTCCGCTCTCCTTTGTTTTATTATCGGCTACACTCCTATTGATGGATGCATCTCACTTGGATGCCCCACTGTGTGAGAGTTAAGAAGCATCATAATCAACATTCTCATCGCGTGCACAACTCCACTCATATCACCGGTTAAGGAGCAATAATATAAACTCTGACCTTTCAAAAATAAACATTTTACTCTGACTTTGCAAAAGTACACTTTTGTAAATTACCCCTCCCCGAAAGATACATATATTAACGTCGAATTAACAGTCGTTCACAGTGTAGCTGTAAGGAGGCTACCGATATCGGCACGCTAAATCATAAAAAAATCGCAGATGACGGATTATGCTTGACACAATCTACCATCTGCGACAAAAAAAATTTTTATGGTAATGCAATTAGCGCTTCACAGCGCGAAGCCTCCTAATCACTCCCAAAGGAGGTCATAGTCGGATTTATAAGTGCTATAAACATTTTTCATATTGTTGATGATTTCGTCGAGCACCGACTGCTTGTTGTCATACCACAACAACGGCGGATACCACAACACATCGTTGCGCTTATCGGCTTTAGAAAACCTCACATTGGCAAAGAAATCGGCAGGCAAGCCATTATCGGTTTTCGACATCATAAAGCCATGCGAGGATACCTTCAGTCGCTTATCACCCCCGTCGAGCCATCCGTATTCGGAAGAATACACTTGCATCACACCGCAACTAAACTCGCCTGTCTCTTCGTTGATGTCGCGCATCTCCACACGATAACGCCGTTTCAATAATTCCGGCGAGGTATAGCCGTTGATGCTCATCAGCGAATTAAAATATAATGACATTAACGGATTGGAAGCGTTGATTTCGAGTTTTCCAAACGAGATGTTTCCTGCATCGAGCACCATATACTGCTTCCCGGAAGTCTCCTCTTTCTGATAGCCCACGATGCGGAACGGCGAGGCAAAGATATAAGCGGAAGCATCCTTCGACACAAAGCGATGGGTGGGGTCAAACATTGCCACCACGAAGCCGTAGGTATTGTCGCCATAAGGAGTGGCGATGGTGGGGGTGGCACTGATTTCACCGTAGAACGTCAACACAAACGGGACACCGTCGAAGTCGGTGTTTTGCGTGCCTTGATAGCAGTTGGACCATTTCGGCGCTTCCACCACTTCTTTCTTAATAAATTTCACTACCACCTTTGAGTTGTTTACCACGGCAAACGGCATCTTTTCCACCCTTTTACCATTTACTTCAATGCCCGCCACACGCCAATCTTCGTTTGGCGAAGCCACGATAGTAGCACTGTCACCGTATTCAAATTGCGGACCGCCCACGACATTAGCCGTGCCTCCATCAACGGGGCTACATTCTACAGTGACGGTATATTTCACGGTTTCAGTGACTTTCGAACCAATCTTTTCAACCGGCGGATAGGGTTGCGGTTGAGGAGGTCCGGGCTTTCTCGGATATGGACCCGGCAGAGGCGTCGGAGAGTCGGGCAACTTTTGCCAATCCTCCTCGGTTAATGCCATTTCGGAGAAAATCCAAGTGATTTCGCCGGTGGTAAGCATAAAGCCCAAGATAGGTTTGCCATTGACCTTACCTTCGAAGATTGTGGTTCCGGCTTCGCTAAATGCTGAAAATTTGTGAATATAATTGTTATAATCCACATCCCACGCCGCAATGATATGCTCGCCCTTGTGGTTAAACACATTATCACCCCTTGCCGTCGACACAAAGCCGCAAGGATAAGGTTTAATCAGCCCGTCGGAGATGTCCGACGACGACACATCATCGCTGTCAAACGTCTGAAGCACATTCAACTGCTTATCAACCAACGATGCGGTATAATTGTGCGACACATAGGCATAGCCGTCGTAAAACGGGCAAGCATAGTTAAACTCTTTGAGCATTGTGCCGCTCTTATCGTAGATGAACCCATCGATATTGATAAGACCGCAACGCATATCTCCAAATTCGTTTCTCTTGTAGAGGTCGCCTGCCGAACAGCTGCCTTTGACACGAAAAGCCACCTCCCCTTTTGTGTTAATCACACAAAGGCCGTCATTGTCGAGCGCCAAAGCAAAGCCCTCATGGAAATCTTTGACAGCTTTAAACTGTGGCTGAATCTTGATGTTGCCCTCGGCATCGATAAACCCCCATTTATTATCGGCAGAAAGATATCCACGCAACCCTTCGCTCAGCGGACGAATGATGCATTGATAGTCTTTGCCATCCACTGAGAGATTAGGAAATACGTGATTGCCGCTAAGGTCGATAAACGTCCATTTGTAGTCGGCTTTTTGCATCAGCGCCAAGCCGTCGCAAAACTGACTTACATTCTTCAGTCCCGGCTCCAGCTCCTTCATTCTGCCATCCTTATATAGGATATAGTATTGGTATTTCCATCCCGGCAATTGCTTTCTCACCACTGCCGCGCCGCCATCGAAGTACGGACGATTGTAAGTCTCCGATGGCACTTCCCATTCATCGTCAAACAGGCAGCGACCGTCGTCTAAATAAAACGACAGGCGCTTGTTTTGCTTGATATAAAACACACCTTCGTGGACGTTAGACAATGTTTGAGTGCCGCTCCAGCTAAAATCCAAACTCTGCAACACCATATAGTGAGTATTGCTTGTAACATATGGCACGGCTTTCGGCTCTGCTCGTAGAAAAGTCGTCGAGGCTATAACCATTAATGCAACAATTGCAGTAGTAAGTCGTAAAGATTTCATAATGTTATAGTTAGATTTCAATTTCCAAATTTAGAAATAATATTGATAACTACCAAATAATCTACAAAAAAAGCAGCTTCGCCCCCAAATTTAGAGGACGAAGCCGTCATTAAATATGTTCAAAAGACATTATCTTATTGCCACCTTATGGGCGTCATTGCCACTCACCACAATGTAATAGCCTGCGGGGAGGTCGACAATAGCGGTTGCTGTCACGTCAATGGTCATCACCTCCAGGGCATCGACGGTGTAGATTGCCACCGTGCGTGGCTCGTCTGTGTCGATGCGCAAGCGATGGTCGACGGCATAAGCATCCCAGCCGCCTTCGTAGTTCAAACAATTCTTTGATGAAGCCATTGAGGTGATGGTGATGTCATCGATATTCAAACGAGAGCCTGACTCTCTGACGAAACGGAAACGCACCGGATGAGATACATTAACGTTGACCGAATACTCTTGAAGCGTTGTAGAAGCCGGGATGTCGAAGGTGGTCAAATCGAGCCATGTGGAGCCATAATCCACGGAATAGCTCACTGCCAACTTAATGTCAGTATCGGAACCATAAGGAGCAGCCATAAACGACAAAGTTCCGGCGCCATCCATCTTGTCTTCCTTCATTTCAAAAGAAGAAGCAGTGGAAGACTTGGCGGTACACAAACCCTGAGTGCCGTTAAATTTGTCATTAGTACGCGAAGCGATGCCACATTGCACCATATTCCAGCGGCAAGCAGTGCCCTCATATTCAAATGTACTATAAGGAGCCGCACCCGGATTTTCGAAATCTTCACAGAAAGTGACAGGTTCTTGCACGATAGCCGACACAGCTATCTCCGCACCGTCGAGCGTGGGAGTGAAAGCTGAAAGTGCACCGCTATAACTTCCGGCAACCACTGCCGGCAATCGCAGATAGAAGGTAGCACCGATAGTTTCAGCCGTCTCGGTATCTACCGATATTTCATCAGTCCAAGTAGACTTGTCGAGGCTCAGCTCGAAACCACCCGTCACTGCCACATTGATTTGCGGCTCCTCAACATATTCAGCCAACAGCTCAATCTCCAAGGGCTGCGATGCCACATTAGGCAGAGCGGAAATCGACACCTCATCACCCGAAACATTAAATGCAATCCAACGGTCGGGGTCGGCAGTGGTGACGCTCACCACATTGGATGTCAAGCCCGAAGCCGACGACAGTTGATACTTATATGTTGCAGAATAATCGAGGTCGCCCACAAGATAGGCTTGAGCGGCAGCGGCAACACTCTTGGGATATCCCGGGAGCAAGGTAGTGCCGTCGGCGAGATACACGGAGAGCGAATAGTTGGAGCCGTCGCCCGACACATCCACCCAGTTAGCCACAAAAGAGTTGGCGGTGATGTCGGTGGCTTTGTTGGCGATGATGCCTGTCACCGCTTGTGCTTTGAAAGTCACCGTCGACGACACCTCGCTGCTCGTAAGCGTGAGAGTGCCCAGAGAAGTGGCTTCGACTGCCGAGGAGTAATTCACGGTGAGCGTGGTGCCTGCATTTGCTGCCGAAGCGCTAATGGTAGCCACCGTGCAAGAGAAGCCCGTGCCACTGATGCCTACGGTGAGCGGCTGTGTCAAGCCTTGTGCCGACACACTTATTTGCTTGGAGAGCGTGCGGGAGGTTGTGGTGATACCCATATCATAGTTATCGCCGTTATAGGGCGAAATAATCTTGGGAGCAACTACACCTCCGGGAGTCCATGCTTCCGATTGCCTGTCGCCCCAAATGTAATCGGCGAGTTCAGGATAGTCGATAAACGGGTTGCGGTTTTTCTGATACTTATAGATGACATTATTACGGGCTATCTCCTTATCACTCACGGGGTCTTGCTCATTCCATTTCAAAAGGAGATTGATAGCCCAGGTGGTGTAGCAAGGATAGTTGTTGCCGGCAAGCATCGGACTGCTCCATCCGGCAATCTTGTCGTTGTATGCCGCCGCCATGTAGAAATACGAACGAGCGAAGTCGCCCTTATATTCGTCTACCGGCTCAAACACCTTGCCGCTATAGCCCGGGAAAGTAGAAGAGCCGAGACGACCCAGAGCGTCCACACCGTTTGCCGACGGCAATGTGGTGCCGTTGGCACACTCACCGAAAGGATAGTTACTGCGCTGATTGTTTACCCTACCGTCAGTGGGATAAAGGTGGAAAGCATCGCTATACATAGGTCTTGAGCCGCCAAACCAACTTTTTGGGAAGGAGTGTTCGCGGTTGACACAATCGCCGACCTTGGAGGCGGAGCCACACTTCTTTTGTCCGAGAGGATATTTTGAAGTGGAGTACATATCCCAATAATAGTTGGTGCCGGGACGCACATCCGACTCCTCAAACACCTCCCAGAGACCATCGTACGACACTACGGTGTGTGGTCCCACGATGTCGCAGAGTTTAGCCAACAACGCTTTTTGTTTCAATCCCTCGGCACTCTTGTAGTAACCGTTGGGAGCTTGAGCCATCGCTGACAATGCCGACAGCCCTAACGCCAAAAAAAGCAGGCGTAGATAAAAACAGAATTTTCTCATAATTATATGTTAGTCTTTATTTGTTTCTTTCAGATGTTTGCCGGCAAGCATCCCGCAAGCCGCCATAATGTCTTCGCCTCGCGAACGACGGATGGTGCAAGTGATGCCGCAAGCATTTAGTCGGTCGCGAAAAGCCTCCATTCTCTCCTCGTCGGAGCTGCGAAGGCTTGCTCCCGGGATGGCATGAAAGCGAATGAGATTAACCCTCACCTTCAATCCTGCGAGGAGTTTTGACAATGCCACGGCGTGAGCGTCGTCGTCGTTTAAACCGCTGAAACAGATATATTCCACCGACAAGCGCCGCTGGTGAGAGAAGTCATAGTGAGCCAACAGCTCCATCACCTTCTTCACCGGATAAGCCTTCTCCACCGGCATCAGTTTCTCACGCTCCTGATGATAGGGCGAATGGACACTGATGGCTATATGCACATCGGTCTTTTCCACAAGTTGCTGAAGTTCGGCAAGTTTGCCTATCGACGACACGGTGACGCGCTTCGGGCTCCATGCCAGCCCCCACTTTGCAGTAAGCACATCGACAGCTTTAAGCACCTCCGACAGGTTGTCCATAGGCTCGCCCATACCCATAAACACGATATTGGTGAGTGTTTCCGACTCGGGGATGCTGAAAATCTGATTGATGATTTCCGCCGCCGACAAATTGCCGTGGAAACCCTGCTTTCCGGTGGCGCAGAAGCTGCAATTCATCTTACAGCCCACTTGCGACGACACACAAAGCGTGGCTCGGTCGCCGTCGGGGATATACACACTTTCAATCATCTTACCTCCATAGGCTCGAAAGAGGTATTTCACCGTACCGTCACTGCTACGCATCTCCCCGGCGGGAGCTTCTCTCCCCACAACATACTGTTCAGCCAAACGGCGACGATTATCTTTAGAGAGGTTTGTCATCTCATCGATGGAAACGGCGCGTTTCTCATAAAGCCATTTTGCAATCTGCGATGCCGTGAATCGCGGCATCCTCATCGCTTCCACCACCTCCGCCAGCTGCGAAGGGTTCATTCCCAACAATGGTTTTTTGTCTAACATATCAAAACTTATCTACTTGTTTACCAGCCGTTTCACAAAGTGGAGGAGTTCTCCGATCCACACCACTACCGAAGATGCAACAAAGAGTATCAGCCAATCGGTCCACGACAAAGGCTCAACACTAAACATCTTCCCACCGAGGGTCACGATGAGATATTGCCCTACGACAATCACCAATGCCGTGGCGACAAACACCTTGCTTTGGCGCAGACGGCTGAAGCCCGACGACGGACTCTCGAAACTCTTGGCGTTAAACAAATTCCAAAACTGAATAAACACAAAGAAAGTAAAAAACAAAGTCAAATCATAGCCCGTGATTTTCCCATCGCTGAAGTCGAAATAACCGCTAAAATATTCACTCACGGAAAACTCCGATAGCGGCAAATCGACATGGCGGAAATACTGCATCAAGCCGAAAAGCACAGCCACAAACACCAATCCCGTGCCTATGATGCCACGAGTCATGCCGCGATTGATGATAAAATCGTTGATGTGCCGAGGCTTGTTGCGCATCACGGCTTCCGTGGGTGGCAACGATGCCAAGGCAAGGGCGGCAAAGGAGTCCATGATAAGGTTTACCCAAAGCATCTGCGTGACCGTCAACGGCGACTGAGTGCCTGTAAAAGCACCGATGAGCACAATCAAACAAGCCACAAGGTTTACGGTGAGCTGGAAGAGGATAAACCGCTGTATGTTTTGATAGAGCGAGCGTCCCCACATTACGGCGCGGTTGATGCTCGTAAACGAATTGTCCATAATGGTGATGTCGCTTGCCTCTTTGGCCACCGAAGTGCCGTCGCCCATCGACAGCCCCACTTGAGCGGCGTTGAGAGCGGGTGCATCGTTGGTGCCGTCGCCGGTCACCGCCACCACTTCATCTTGCTTTTGCAACAGATTGACCAGTCGCGACTTGTCGGTGGGTCGCGCACGCGACATTATCTTTATTCGCTTGGCGGCGGCAGCGGCTTCTTCATCGCTGAGAGCCGCAAAGTCAGGACCGATAATGATGTTCTCCGAAGTGTCTTCATCATCGTGCCACAACCCTATCTGACGGGCTATCTCGGTGGCAGTGCCGGGAGTGTCGCCGGTCACAATCTTAATCTTTATTCCGGCATCAAGACAACTCTTCACAGCAGCAGGCACATCGCTACGCACTGGGTCGGCAATAGCCACAATCCCCATAAATGTAAGGTCGTCGGCAAGCAAGTTGCTATCGTCAATCATCTTGGCATCGCCTTCCACCACTTGATAAGCGAACCCGAGCGTACGCATCGCTTTATGCTGATACTCGAGGAGTTGCTCCCTCAATGCTTCTTTAGTCACACCCTCGCCAAAATGGCGGCAGCGCTCCATCACAATCTCCGGTGCACCTTTGACATACACCACCTTTTTCCCTTTTATCACTTGGCTACTCACCACAGTTGCCATAAACTTACGCATTGTGGAAAACGGTAGCTGCTCCACCACCTCGGCTCCCTTGCGCATAGGCAGGAAATCGATGCCAAAGCCGTCGAGCCACAGCAACAATGCGCCCTCGGTAGGGTTGCCTAACACCGTCGGACGGTCGCCGCTTCGGTCGAGCAACGCCGTGGAGTTGACGGCAACGGCTTCGGCAAGGAGTGCCGACTGCGGCTGCTTAATGTCGAGCTGCTGACTGTTGCCCAAAGCATCGAAGTTGGTGCGATACACTCGCATCTGATTTTGCGTAAGCGTGCCGGTCTTATCGGTGCAAATCACCGTTGTGGCGCCCATCGTTTCGCAAGCGTGCATCTTGCGCACAAGATTGTTGGTGGCAAGCATACGGCGCATGCTCAGCGCAAGGCTGAGGGTGACGCTCATCGGTAAGCCTTCGGGCACCGACACAACTATCAGGGTGACAGCAAGCATAAACGAGGTGAGAAGATAATCCACAAACTCCACCGTCATCAGTCCCTGGCTGTAGTCGAAAAGCAGCAACCTGCCCAAAAGGATGAGCACACCTATCGTATAACTGGCATAGCTCACCAATCTGCCGAGGCGCTCCAACTGCAAGGTGAGAGGTGTTTTCACGCCCGTGTCGATTTGAGCTGCTTCATACACCTTGCCATATTCAGTGGCATCGCCCACGGCATCCACCACCATCACGCCATGCCCCTCAGTCACTGTAGTGCCTCGTAAAGCACGATTAGACGGATAGGTGGCATCGCTTTTAAAGTCAGCCTCGATATGTGTCTTTTTGATTACGGGTTCGCCGGTGAGCGTGCTCTCATTAATGGAAAGCGACACACTATCGATGAGAATACCGTCGGCAGGCACCTCATCGCCGGTGGATAGCACCACCACATCTCCCACCACCACTTCGCTACGCATCACCTGTGTGGCTCCGCCGTTTCTCACCACCGTGACAGGCACTTCATCGTTCATACGGCTGAGCATCTCAAATTTCTTATTTGCATTAAGCTCAAGCACAAAACCGATGCCGGTGGCAAGGATAATGGCTAAAAATATGCCGGCGGGCTCAAAAAACGCCTCTGCCGACTCTCCCACACCCCACACCTCATAGCACGCAATGCCCACCGAGAGCAACAATGCCACGAGCAGAATTTTTATCATGGGGTCGTCTAATTTTTCTAAAAATTGTCTCCACACTGACGGCTTTGTCGGAGGCGTGAGCACATTCTCCCCCCACTTCTTGCGACTTTGCTCAACTTCAGCGGAAGTAAGCCCTTTTATTTCTTCTGTATTCATTACTTATTTTGAATTATTAAACTTCAACCGGCGCCCTCTCACCACACTATTTATCGAGCCTTGATTGTAGGCGAGCTGCCCATTGACATAGGTCTGACGTATGGAGTTGCGGAAGGTGTATCCCTCAAAAGGCGACCACCCGCACTTCGTCAGAATATTTTCCGAACGTACGGCAAACGGCACATTTCTATCTACCACAACAATGTCCGCATAATATCCCTCACGCAAATATCCTCGCTTCACCACGCCAAACAAATCGGCAGGGGCATGACACATCTTTCTCACCACAGTGTCGAGAGTAAACACTCCCTTATCCACCAATTCGAGCATCACCAACAGCGAATGTTGCACCAGCGGACCGCCGGAAGCGGCTTTCAAGCAGCTGCCTTGCTTCTCACTCAGCAGATGTGGCGCATGGTCGGTGGCGACAATATCGATATAGTCGCGCTCCAAAGCGGTGCGCAATGCGGCGCGGTCGTCCCACGTCTTTACGGCAGGATTCCACTTTATCAGATTACCCAGGCGAGCATAGTCTTCGTCGGAAAACCACAAATGGTGGACACACACCTCCGAGGTGATGCGCTTTTGAGCCAGCGGTGCGTTGCTAAACAATTCAAGTTCGCGCGCCGTTGACACATGGAGCACATGTAGGCGAGTGCCATACTTTTCCGCCCATTCCACAGCGCGAGCGGTCGACTTGTAGCACACCTCGGTGCTGCGTATCAAAGGATGAAATTTCACCGGCAACTCGTCGCCGTATTTCTTCACATAGAAATCACGGTTGCGGCGTATGAGTGCTTCGTCTTCCGAATGGATGGCAATTATTGCCGGCACTTCCGCAAAAATTGCACGCAAAGCATCGCGTTCGTTGACAAGCATGTTTCCGGTGGAAGCTCCCAAGAAGAGCTTCACTCCGGGAGTGTAAGAATAGTCCACGGCTTGCAACGTAGAGATATTCTCATTGGTGGCACCAATGAAAAAGCCGTAATTGGCAAGCGACACCTCCGAGGCGCGCCGATTTTTTGCTTCCAACGCGGCGAGCGTAGTAGTCGGTGGGATGGTGTTGGGCATATCCATATATGAAGTGACACCTCCAGCCACCGCAGCTGCCGACTCGGTAGAGATATCAGCCTTGTGAGTAAGCCCCGGGTCGCGGAAATGCACCTGGTCATCGATAACGCCGGGCATCACTAAAGCACCATCGACATCTTCTTTCTCATCACATTCAGCCAACAATCCCGACGACGGAGCGCCCTCGCCCACTGCGGCAATCTTATCATCATCGATTACCACATATCCTCGAGCCACCTTTCCCTCGTTGGCTATGTCTCCATTGTAGATTATACGTTTTGTCATAAGCAACAGCGTTGTAGCGAGAAAAAATCACTTCACTTTTTTATAAGGCTTAAACCAGCTACCTAAGCGCAACTGCAACACTCCAAACACCGCCTCACCGAAGATGCTGCTATTCATTTTACTTGTGCCAAGCACACGATTGACAAACACAATAGGCACTTCCTTAATCTTGAATCCCATTTTGTAGGCAGTGTATTTCATTTCAATCTGAAAAGCATAACCCTTAAAACGGATGCTGTCCAAATCGATTGCTTCAAGCACCTCTCGGCGATAGCACACGAATCCGGCAGTGGTGTCGCGCACCTTCATTCCGGTAATAATCCTCACATATGCTGAGGCATAATACGACATCATCACTCGTCCCATGGGCCAATTCACCACATTCACCCCACTCACATACCTCGAGCCGATAGCCACATCAGCCTCCTCGATACAAGTGCGACGAAGTTCTATCAACTTCTTCGGCGGATGAGAAAAATCGGCATCCATCTCAATAATAAAGGAATAGCCTTGCTCGAGACTCCATTTGAATCCGAGGATATAAGCAGTGCCGAGCCCCAGCTTGCCCTCACGCTCAAGCAAGTGCACCCTGCCGGGATTTTCATCAATCATCTTCTTGACAATCGAAGCAGTGCCGTCGGGCGAATTATCGTCGATAACAAGCACATCAAAAGCATCTTCAAGTCCTAACACCGCCAGGATGATGTCGGCAATATTTTCTTTTTCGTTGTAGGTAGGGATAATTACTACACTATCACTTTTTTTATCAGAAAATGACATTTCGTTATTGCTAATAAATAGGACTACAAATGTAGCCTAAAAAATTGAAATTCTTTGACTAATTGTGTTTTTTTATTGGTCATTTGTTTTTTTTCCGCATTTTCAGCCCGATAATCATCGCAACATCAAAAAAAATTCTTACCTTAGCCATCTAAACAAAGTTATAATGCCGGATTTTTTGTTTTCAGAATGGTTTTTCTATGTTTGTAGTGCAGTGTACTTCTCTACAATCATCTCCATTTCGTACATTATCCTCAAGGAAAATCGTACGCCGGTGAGGTCATTGGCATGGATATCCGTGCTGTTTTTCATTCCGTTTTTCGGATTGATATTCTATTTATTTTTCGGGCGAAGCATCAAAAACAAAGCCCTTATATCCAAGCGATTAAAGAAGCGATTTGCTCATAAAGCGCCCATACGACAAGCCGACATTTCCAAACTGTCGCTCAGCGAAGAGAGCCGCCAGCAGATACGCTTGGGACATGCCTTGTCGGGTGCCACCTATTTTCCGGGCAACAAGGTGGATATTTTCACCTCCGGCGAAAAGATGTTCAGCGCGCTCTGTCGCGACATTGAAGAGGCTAAAGTGAGCATCAACATGCAGTTTTACATTTTCAACGACGACACCCTCGGCATCGCCCTATCCAACCTCCTTATCAAGAGAGCCCAAGAAGGCATAAAAGTGAGAATTATCTACGACCATGTAGGGTGTTTTGGGGTGAAAAAGCAATATTTCAAGCGGATGGCAGCAGCAGGCATCGAAGTCAATCCATTCTTCAAAGTGACATTCCCGGAGTTTGCCACAAGAGTGAATTGGCGCAATCACCGCAAAGTGACCATCATCGATAACCGCATAGGATATATCGGGGGTATGAATGTGGCAGACCGCTATGTGACAGGCGACCGCAACGGCATGTGGCGCGACACACACATCCGCATCACCGGGCCCTCGGTCTATGGCTTGCTCCACACCTTCCACACCGACTGGGCTTTTATGGAGCTGCCACAATTTGACGACGGCGAAGACCCAGCAGAATTTCTGTCGCGCCGCGATGGCGACTCGGGGATTCAGATACTCTCCAGCGGCCCTATCGGACAATGGCACAACATCGCCCTGATGTTTGAGAAAGCCATCGCCGGAGCAAAAAAATGCATCTACCTCGCCACCCCCTATTTCTTACCCACCGACAGCCTGATGACAGCGCTTCAAGCCGCCGCATTGTCGAAAGTCGATGTGAGGGTGCTCATCCCCCGTAAGCCCGACTCATCGATGATGAAACTGGCTTCAGGCTCCTACATTGCCGACTGTCTGCGCGCCGGGATAAAAGTATACTTCTACGAAGCGGGTATGCTCCACGCCAAGACCATCGTCATCGACGACGAATTTTTCACCACCGGCTCGACCAACTTCGACTTCCGCAGCATGGAATACAACTTTGAATGTAATGCCTTTATCTACGACCGCGCCATCAACAAGCAGATGAAAGAAGCGTTTTATGCCGACCTTGAGCAATCCACACGCATCACCTCCGCCACATGGCGTCGCCGCCCCTTCTTCCAAAAATTTAAAGAGTCGTGCGTAAGGCTGATGAGTCCGGTGTTATAAATTTTAAAAAATTAACATATTATGTATTAGTTTATCCATGAAAAACTATCCTCTTTTGCCCAAACTTGATTATCTTTGCAAAGCTTGAAAGCGAATAAACAAATAAAACATAAAATACTATTTTTCAGACTTTTAAAATTTTTAGAATTATGAAGTTCCTTACTGAAGAAAAATTGACTATCGTCGGCGCTGCCGGCATGATTGGCTCAAACATGGCACAAACAGCCTTGATGATGGGCTTGACTCCGAATCTTTGCCTCTACGACCCCTATGGTCCCGGCTTGGAAGGCGTGGCAGAAGAAATGCGCCACTGTGGCTTTGATGGTTGCAACGTGACTTTCACCACCGACATCAAAGAGGCTTTGACCGACGCTAAGTATGTGATTTCTTCCGGCGGTGCGGCTCGCAAAGCCGGCATGACTCGCGAAGACCTCCTCAAAGGCAACGCAGCCATCGCTGAAGAGTTTGGTAAAAATCTTAAAGCATATTGCCCTGACGTAAAGCACGTTGTAGTAATCTTCAACCCTGCCGACATCACCGGTCTTATCACTCTCCTTTACTCTGGCTTGAAACCCTCACAAGTGACCACACTTGCCGCTCTCGACAGCACTCGCTTGCAAAGCGAGCTCGCAAAATATTTCAACGTACCGCAATATGCAGTGACCGGTTGCCGCACTTATGGCGGTCACGGCGAGCAAATGGCTGTGTTTGCGTCAACAGCGAAAGTCAACGGCACTCCGCTCCTCGACCTTATCGGCACTGAAGCTCTTCCGGCAGAAAAGTGGGCTGAAATCCAAGAGAAAGTGACCAAGGGTGGCGCTAACATCATCAACCTCCGCGGTCGCTCGTCGTTCCAAAGCCCGGCATACGTTTCAGTAGAAATGATTCGTGCCGCTATGGGTGGCGAAGAGTTCCGTTGGCCTGCAGGTCGCTACGTGTCATTTAAGGGCTTCGACCACATTATGATGGCTGTTGAAGCAACTATCACCGCCAAGGGCTGCGCTTATGAAGAAACCGTGGGCACTCCCGAAGAGATGGCTGCTTTGCGCGAAAGCTACAAGCACCTCTGCGCACTTCGCGACGAAGTAATTGCTATGGGTGTACTTCCTCCGGTGGCTGAATGGCACGCTCTCAACAATAACATCGATGAATAATCATCATAAATAATAATTTAATTGATAAAAAAATTTTTAAAATGAAAAAGAAAAGTGTATTAGCTATCTTACTTAGCGTTGCAATGTTGCTTCCTTCTTGTGGCATGAACAATACCGGTAAAGGTGCTCTCATCGGTGGTGGCGGTGGCGCAGGCCTCGGCGCCCTTATCGGTGGTCTCATCGGCGACGGCAAAGGTGCCGCTATCGGTGCCGGCGTAGGCGCTGCCGTAGGTGCCGGCGCAGGCGCTCTCATCGGACGCAAGATGGACAAGGCTGCTGAACAAGCACGCGAAATCGAAGGTGCTCAAGTTACCCAAGGTGAAGAAAATGGTGTACAATATGTGAAAGTGACCCTCGACAGCGGCATCACCTTCCCGACCAACGGCACTGCCCTTTCTTCTACAGCCAAGACTTCGCTCAACTCTTTCATCGGTCAACTCGACCCGCAATTTAACATTGCCGTAGCAGGTCACACCGACAACACCGGCTCGTTGGAAGTAAATCAACGCATCTCTTTACAACGCGCTCAATCGGTGGCAAACTACTTGAGTTCGTGTGGTGTATCTGCCGGTCGTTTGGTTTCGGTTAAAGGCTATGACTATCAATATCCGGTGGCTGACAACGGCACTTCTGCCGGTCGCGCTCAAAACCGCCGCGTGGAGCTTTACCTCCTTCCGAGCCAAGCAATGATTGACGAAGCCAACGCTCAAGCAAAATAGCGATAGCTTTTTCATCTTATAGCAAAATCGAGAGTGCAGAGATTGCGCTCTCGATTTTTTATTGACAAAAAAAATAATCAGTGTCTAAATGCCTAAAAATGGGGAAGTAAGCCTCAAAATCACTCCTTATTAATTATTTTTAACTAATTTTTAAGCGAATATTTCGTTTTTCAAAAAAATTTCAGAAAAATAGTTGCATTATTCGTCGGAAAAACATACATTTGTCGAAGAAACAAACAAAACCTAAACAACACTATTATGAATAAGGCAGATTTAATCAATGTAATCGCAGAAAAAGCTGAGATTACTAAAGCTCAAGCAAAAAGCGCTCTCGATGCAACACTTGCAGCTATCGCTGACGCAATGGCTAACAACGACAAAGTGGCTCTCATAGGCTTCGGTACTTTCGCTGTAGTAGAAAAAGGTGAAAGAACAGGTATCAATCCTGCTACTAAGGAAAAAATCACTATCCCGGCAAAGAAAGTGGTTAAATTTAAAGCAGGTGCTGAATTAGCTGCAAAAGTGAAATAATACATTTCATCATTAACGACACAAGGGAGGGGGATGCAACAATTTGCATCCCTCTTTTTTATCCGGCAAACAAAAAACCTGAGAAGCCAAACATAGCATAGGCTACCCTCTATTTCGTAATTGGAGATTTTTGGCTACTTTTGTTTGAGAAAAACAAAAACATCCACACTACAATGGCAACACTTCATCCCGACTTTATAGCAATGCTCAAAAAAGACTACCCCCAAGAAGCAGAGCAGATGCTTGCCGCCATTGCCACAGAGCCTTCGGTGGCAGTGCGTCTTAACCGCCGTAAGCCCACGGATGCACCCTTAGGAGCCACAGCGGTGGAGTGGAGTAAGGGCGGCTATAGGCTTGCCGAGCGACCTCGCTTCACCTTTGACCCCCTTCTACATGCCGGATGCTACTATGTGCAAGACCCCTCGTCGATGTTTGTCGCCGAAGTGATACGCCAATCACACCTCACCTCCCCCATCAGCTATCTCGACCTGTGTGCCGCTCCCGGCGGCAAGACCACGGCAGCCATCGATGCCCTGCCTGAAGGGTCGCTGGTGGTGGCTAATGAGATTGACGGCAGAAGGGCGCAAATCTTATGTGAAAACGTGATAAAATGGGGATATCCGGCGGTGGTGGTCACAAATAGCGATGCCCGCAAACTTGGCAAGCTGAAAGAAGCGTTTGACGTGGTGGCGGCAGATATGCCTTGTTCGGGGGAAGGGATGATGCGCAAAGATGAGGAGGCAGTGGAGCAATGGACACCGAAGCTGGTGGAACAATGCGCCGCGCGTCAACAAGAAATAGCCGACGACATCTGGAAAGCTCTCAAACCCGGAGGATTGTTTATCTATAGCACCTGCACTTTCAACCGTCGTGAAAACGAAGACGTGGTAAAGTATCTTATCGATGAATATGATGCCGAGCCGATAGCGCTAACCATCCAACCGGGATGGGGCATATACCCTACTAATGAAGGCGATGCTCCCGGCTACCATTTCTTTCCGCATAGGGTGAACGGCGAAGGTCTATATATGGCGGTGGTGAGAAAACCCGGAGAACAGCGAGTAGCCAAAGGTGGCAAGCAAGACAAGAAAAAACAACCACCGCAATGCAGCAGTTATATCAACAACCCTGAGCGCTATGAGTATATTACTGACAACGGCATCGTTTCAGCCATCCCCACTGAATGGAGCAACCTGGCGGCTCAAATAAGGAAAACGGCAAACACCATTTTGTGTGGCATCCGCATATCGGAAACCAAAGGCAAAGACCTTGTACCATGCCACTCCTTAGCTCTCAGCACCTCACTCAACAAGGAAGCATTTCAGATGGTGGAGCTCGACCATGCCACAGCGTTGAGCTATCTCCGCGGCGAGACATTCACGCTCTCCACACCTCGCGGCTATGTGGTGGTCACTTACAAAGGTTATCCGTTAGGGTTTATCAAGCAATTAGGCAATCGCATCAACAACTGCTATCCCAAGGAATGGCGCATACGCTCTCAAATAAAATAATATCAATATGGCTGACAATTATTTAGAAAAGAAATTTGAAGAATATGCCGCAAAAAAAGCCGGCAAACCCGTTCCTCGCAGAGTGGCACCTACGAGTAATCGTCCGGGGGTTGTAAATGTAAAATTTCCTCGTCGCAGAGTGCTTGTCACCGGCGGAGCTTCGGGCATTGGGAGAGCCATCGTGAAGCAATTTTGCGAAGCGGGATGCCAAGTGGCATTTTGCGACATCAATGCCAATGCCGGGCAAGCCACTGCCGAAGCCCTCGGAGCGCAATTTCACCACACAGACGTGAGAGACGCTCGCCAACTGGAGCAGTGCATGGAACATATCTTCCACAAATGGGGCGACATCGACATCATCATCAACAATGTGGGTGTCAGCGAGTTTACTCCCATTGAAGAATGTAGCATTGAGCAGTTTGACAGTGTGATAGCCACCAATCTGCGCCCGGTGTTTATCACCTCACGAAAGCTGGCGTTGTGGCGTCGAAGCTTGCCGCTACCTCGCCACTACGGACGTATCATCAACATCTGCTCCACACGCTGGCAGCAGAGCGAGCCGGCATCGGAAGCCTATGCAGCATCCAAGGGCGGCATCTTGTCGCTTACTCATGCTCTGGCGATGTCGCTTGCTGACCTACACATCACCGTCAACAGCATCTCGCCCGGATGGATTGCCACCGACAACTACGACCGTCTGACTGATGCCGACCACCGCCAACACCCGTCGGGACGCGTGGGCAAGCCAGACGACATTGCTCGCACTTGCCTATTTATTTGTCTTGAAAACAACGACTTCCTTAATGGCGAGAATATCACCATTGATGGGGGAATGACTAAGAAAATGATTTATATTTAACCGTTTTTTCGCCTTGCATTTGCAACACTTTATTATTTTTACATTGACCAAATTATGAACGATTCTCAACAATCCAATATCCATGACTTCGATTTCTCTCTTATCTGTGAATATTTTTCATCACTTCATCGTCAAGGTCCGGGTAGCGAAAAGAGCACAGCAAAAGCCCTCTCATTTCTCCCGCCGATGGGAGCCGACAAGCGCATCGCCGACATAGGCTGCGGCACGGGTGCATCAACAGAGGTGCTCCACCGACTCACCGAAGCACAAATTGTTGCTGTCGACCTATTTCCCGACTTTATCAACCATTTGAAAAACAAGAACTTGGGTAACCGCATAGATGCGCAGGCAGGCGACATGACACAACTTACGTTTGCCGACGAAACATTCGACGCCATATGGTCGGAAGGTGCGATATACAACATTGGCTTTGGCAAAGGGCTATCAGAATGGCGACGTTTTCTCAAGCCCGGAGGCATCATTGCCGTCACCGATGCCTCATGGCTCACTCTCGACCGGCCGTCAGAGATAGCCGACTTTTGGCAAGAGGCTTATCCCTCAATCACCGATATTGCCTCCAACATACGCTGCATGGAAAAAGCAGGCTACCGCATGATAGCCACATTTGTGTTGCCCGAAGACTGTTGGCAGGAAAATTTTTATCACCCTGCTCGACGAGCCCAAGAGATATTTCTGCGTAATCATCCCGACAATCCCATTGCAGAGGAGCTGGTGAGAAATCAGCGCCGCGAAGCCGCTCTCTACCAAAAATACCACCAATACTATGGATATGTGTGGTATATCGGCAAAAAGTTATAACTTGCCTACCTTACTTACCATATAAATCATACCGCAACTCGAAGAAATAAAATTGCAATGTTTTAGAAGGGAAAAACAATGTAGATTCAAGTGAAAAGAGTTAACTTTGCAAAAATTTTGGGGGCTTAATCGCTGACCGGAAAGAAAAAAGAAGAAACAAGACATTTTTATGACATTTGAAGAATTAGACGTAAGAGAAGATTTACTTCGCGCCATCAGCGAAATGGGATTTGAAAGTCCTATGCCCGTACAAGAAAAAGTAATCCCTCACCTGCTTCACGAAGACGGCGATGTGGTGGCATTGGCACAAACCGGCACAGGAAAAACCGCCGCATTCGGCTTGCCGGTAATCCAACGCATCAACACCACGCTACGCTCACCGCAAGCACTAATCATCTCCCCCACCCGCGAGCTATGCTTGCAGATAGGTGGCGACCTGGCTGATTTCTCCAAATACACCCCTGAGGTGAAGGTGCTTCCGGTGTATGGGGGCTCCAGCATTGAGAGCCAAATACGTGCGCTCCGCCAGGGCGTGCAAATCATCGTAGCCACCCCCGGCCGCTTGATTGACCTTATCCGCCGCGGTGTGGTCGACCTCTCGACGGTACACACCGTCATCCTTGACGAAGCCGACGAAATGCTCAATATGGGATTTGTCGACGACATCAACTCCATCCTTGAAAATGTACCCGACGACCGCAAAATGCTGATGTTCTCAGCCACCATGCCCGATGAAATTGCAAAGATTGCAAAGCAATATATGCACAATCCTCAGGAGTTTGTGATTGGCACTCGCAATGAAGGGGCGGAAAACGTGCGCCACATATATTATATGGTGAATGCCAAAGACAAATATCTTGCCTTGAAGCGCATCGCCGACTATAATCCAAATATCTATGGTATCATCTTCTGCCGCACACGCAAGGAGACGCAGGAGGTGGCAGACTCGCTCATTGCCGACGGCTACAATGTGGATTCGCTCCACGGCGACCTGTCGCAGATGCAACGCGACACAGTGATGAAGAAGTTTCGCGAGCGCACTCTGCAACTGCTTGTTGCCACCGACGTGGCGGCACGCGGACTTGATGTTGACGACCTCACCCATGTGATAAACTATGGGCTACCCGACGACCCGGCTGTCTACACCCATCGTAGCGGCAGAACGGGACGTGCAGGAAAGACCGGCATCTCAGTGGCTATCATCCACTCGCGCGAACGCTCAAAAATGCGCATCATCGAGAAGAAAATCGGCAAGGAATTTGAAAAAGGAGCCGTGCCCTCGCCCTCTCGCATCATCGAGAAGCAACTTTACAACCTTGCCAACCGCATCGAGTGTGTGAAAGTTAACGAAGAGGAAATTTCTAAATATCTTCCGGGAATCATCCACAAATTGGAATGGCTCTCGGGCGAAGATTTGCTAAAGCGTATAGTGTCGATGGAGTTTAACCGTTTGCTCGACTATTACAAAAATGCGCCGGAAGTGATTGATTATGAAGACCGTAAACCCTCTCGTCGCGAACGAAAAGAGCAACAAAAAGCTGCCGACAATCAGGGCAACCGACAATCAAAGCGACGCGATAAAGACAAGGAGCAACGCGGTGCAGAGCCGGGCTACGAACGCATCTATGTGAACGTGGGGAAAAATGATGGCTTCTATCCGACGCGACTCATCGAGACGCTCAACCAAAACATGGAAGGACGCATCGATGTGGGACGTATCGACCTCTTTCCGGGCTATGCGATGTTTGATGTCAGAAAGGGGGATGCTCGCAAAGCAGTGGCGGCACTGAAAAATGCTCGCTATTTCGGCAAACGCCTCTACTCAGAAATAGCCAATCCCGACCGCGACTATGCTCACGCTTCGGAGCGCAAATCCAATCCTCGCGACCGCTATGCCGAGGGCAAGGAATATGGCAGAAAAAACAAACGAAAAAAATAAATGTAATCATGAGAAATATTATTTTATTTGCATTGGTGATGATTTTTGCCTCTGCAACCATAACTGCAGAAAAACTAACGCATAATGATAATAAATCCGAGATAATGAGTAATGACTATTCATTAGATGAAACATTGGCTATCGACTCAATAAATAACGATGAAAAATTGGCTCCCAACTCGAAGTATTATGACATTTTGTGTGTCCATCAAGACGAACCATTTTCATGGGTAAAAGATACAGATTGGAGAGATTTAGTGGATTATTACTTAGAAGGCATCAAAGTAGAAATGCCGACAAGCACCGACGGCACCGTCAGGCTCGACAGCCTCGCAATTCTCAGTTTCAATAACCATTATGCAGATTATGCGCATTTAACGTTTGATGGAGAAACCACCCTGGAGTTGCTCACACACCATATCAGCTCGGACAAATGGTATTATTTTGAAATCGAAACAGTATATGTACCGATGCCTTACAGTCGCATCGAAACGGAGGTTTGCGAATACAGCAACCATAAACTTGTGGCCAACGTGGAATTACCCGAATTGAATGATTTTTTCACCACTAAAGACAAAAAAGCCATTGAGCGATTGACCTCCGAAATCAAACTCCCCGTCACTTATATGCACTTCGACCCTAAAGGCAACATCATCGTGAAGCCCTCATTTGTTGAAAGTCTGCCTATAGAGGTGCGACAAGAGATAGAGCCGCTACTGCGCGACAGCATTGTTTTGAAGTGGAACGGCAAAAAATACGTTAAAGCGAAATAACTCCTACCGATGAAAGCCGCTCGCCGTAAACCTATCATAATAAGCACAATCGCCGCAGCAATCATAGCAATAGCATTGTGCTATAGGATATTTACCGGCGATGTCACCTTCAGCTACATCGAGCCCGACACCAACAGCTACACTGTCAAAGGCATTGATGTGTCGGCTCATAACGGCGACATTGATTTTCACACCGTAGCCAATGAAGGCTACCGCTTTGTGTATATCAAAGCCTCCGAAGGGCGTACATTTCGCGACAAGCGATTTGCCGACAACCACCGCAAAGCAGTTGCTGCCGGACTTGCCGTAGGAGCATACCACTTTTTCCGCTTTGATGTGCCGGGAGAGGAACAAGCACACAACCTTATGGATGCCATCAACGGCAAAGCGTTGCATCTCCCTCTTGCCATCGATGTGGAAACGCAAAGCAACGCCTCCTTCTACTCCTCCGCAGCCATCACTCGCGAGCTGCGCAACATGGTTGACGAACTGTCGGTCTACGGCTATCCATTGATTATCTACACCAACAAGCGCGGCAACAACAGTTTTATCAACAACGATTTCGGTGACTGCGACCTTTGGATTTGCTCCTTTGTAGCGCCCGACAAAGTGAGGGGATGGACCTTTTGGCAATACAGCCATAGCGGTGAAGTCAAAGGTGTGACAGGTGATGTTGACCTCGACGTATGGAACGGCAAAGCCGACAACTGGGACAACGAAATCAGAAAAAACAAAAGTAAGTTTTCCACCGCCGAATGGCTTCGCTCTGCAATAAACGCCGATAATTCTCGTTAATCTATTTAAGGGGTATTACTCCCCTGATTAACGACAATGAAAATGAAACCGAAATATTTGAGATATATCATGCTGTTATTTGCTTTAACAGCACCCATATTACGCTCGCTTGCCGCCGAAGCTGTCTATGCATCGCAATCGATGCGGGCTATGATTTCGGAGAAAATGGGCGACGGATATATCGACGACCTGCCTCAAGTGCCGTGCTTACGCACGGGAAATCGCCTGCTGTTTTATGCTCAGAACAACATATCGTGGAAGAACCAGTCAGGCAATGTGCGCTACGTTCAGATGCAAAATCCCTATTCCACGGCAGGCTACTATTTTCTCACTGACCGCGACGATATTGAGACTGCGGAGATTGCCACCACCGGCATCGCCACCGATGAAGGGCGTCGCATCACCTCATTTATCGACCGCACATACTACGAAAAAGAACTATCGGCACCCGGCGAAACCGGGCGCGTGCTTCTCGGTGAAGATTTTCGCTACACCACCAAGCAGACTTTCACGCTGTCGATGCCCGGCATTGTAGAAGGCTCCAAAGCCGCATTGATGGTGCAGTTTATGGTGTTTCAACTTCAGCGCGACACACGCCCAATGACTGCCACCATCAACAATCAAGAAGTGCTATCAATCTCCTTCCCCACCCTCAGCACTGAAGGCTATTCCATCGGGCGCCTCTACTCCAATAGCGCACTATTTGCCACTACGGGCGACAACGTCGCGGTCACGCTCAGCTATCCCGGAGGCACGACGGCAAAACTCGCCAACTTGGATTTTATCACCATCAACTATCATCGACAACTCGCCCTCAACGACAATAAAAGTTTGGCATTTCGCAGCTATTCATCGCAATGCGTCGACAGCCTCTTTTGCGTGAAGGCAATGGCAGAGGGCTACCACATTTGGGATGTGACATCAGCCTCTAAACCAAAGGCCGTCGACTATCGTCTCACCGACAACACAGCCACCTTCCGCCAAACAGAAAGCGGAGTGCGCGAATATGTGGCATTTAACCCTGATGCAACCTTCCCACGCCCCGGCTTTGACAGTAATGTATCCAACCAAAACATCCATGCCATGGAAGCTCCGACGATGCTCATTATCACCCCGTCGGAATATCGCTCGGAAGCAGAGCGACTTGCCGACATCCATCGCACGGAAGACGGGTTGAAAGTGACTGTGCTTACCGACCAAGAGGTCTACAACGAATTTTCTTCGGGCACACCCGATGCCATGGCTTATCGAAAAATCAACAAGATGTGGTATGACCGCACATCGTCGCTCCCGGAATATAGCAACGACCGCTACCGTTACTTTCTGCTATTCGGGCGTGCGCTCTTCGACAATCGTCGCATAAGCTCCGCCACAAAAAATATCCACTATCCCACCCTGCTCACTTGGGAAAGCTACGACTGCAACGACGACTCGCGAAGCCTCAACACCGACGACGTGTTCGGCTTCCTCAACGATGGCTCCGACATCAACACCAATACTGTGAAAACAATGAACATAGGCATCGGCAGATTGCCTGTGACAAGCACATCGGAAGCATCACAAATCGTGGATAAGATTTCCGACTACATCAAAAAAACCGATATGGGAGAGTGGAAATCACGAATAATGGTGATTGCCGATGACGGCGACAATGCCATCCATATGACCGATTCCGAGTTGTCGATTGACAGTCTGCGCCACTATGGCGGCGGAAACTACAACATCAAGCGGCTCTATCTTGACGCATTTCAAGCCACCTCCAACGGTGCGGGGCACACCTATCCGCAAGCACGCGAACAGATGCTTCAAACCTTTAAAAACGGCGTTATCTATGCGTCCTATCTCGGGCATGCCAATCCCATGTCGTGGACACACAACGAACTGCTCCGTTGGCCGGACATCGAAAATGAATTCTACTACAAGCATCCGCCGTTGCTCTTCACCGGCACCTGCGAATTCACACGTTGGGACTCTGCCACCGTTTCCGGCGGCGAGGTTCTGCTGATGAATCCTCGTGGCGGCACAATAGCCACCATCACCTCTTCGCGCGTCACCATCATCTCCGGCAACGGCTCGCTGTGTCGTAACCTTGCCAAACATGTGTTTCAGCCACTCGACAACGGCGAAATGCCGCGTTTGGGCGACATCATCAAAGGAGCGAAAAACGACTTCTGGTATACCCACGAAGCATCGCGCAACAGTGCCGGCACAGTGGTTAACATCACTCAAACAAATATCGACCACAGTCTCAAATATTCACTCCTCGGTGACCCGGCATTACGCCTGAAATATCCGAAATACGAAGTACGCCTCACATCGGTCAATGGCAAAGCTGTCGATGCTGCCCCCTTACCCGAAACCAAAGCGCGCCAGGAAGTGGAAATGGAGGGCAAAATCGTGGATGCCGATGGCAAAGATGTGACCGACTATGAGGGCACTCTTACCGCAACAATCTACGATGCCGAAGTGTCGGTCACTACCAACGGCAACAACGAAAGCGGCGAGCCCGACGATGCCAACCGCATCACCTACCAAGAACATTCCAATCGCTTGTATGTGGGAAGCGGCACAGTGAGCAACGGACAATTTGCCTTGAAATTTCATATGCCTACAGGCATCATCAACAACTACACCCCGGCATTGGCAAGCCTTTATGCCCGGAGCGACAGCCACGGCGATGCGTTAGGGCAAAGCGAAGGGTTTTATGTGTATGGCTACGACGATAGCGTTGTCGGCGACGACCAAGCCCCGGAAATCACATTGTTGGCGCTCAACACCTCGTCGTTTAACAACGGTGACACTGTCAACGAAAAGCCTTATCTTATAGCCTCCTTCCACGACGATTCGGGCATCAACCTCTCCGACCTCGACCTCGGACACGGCTTAAGCTATGTGCTTGACGACAAAACCATCATCTCCGGATTAGTCGACTACTATAGCCAAGACAGCGATGGTGTGGGACACATATTCTGCGAGATGGACCCGCTGAGCGAAGGCAACCACACACTTACGCTGAGGGTGTGGGACATCTTCGGCAACCTCGGCGAACGCACTATTAATTTTAAAGTGGATAAAGCCATCGCACCTCAGCTCTTACGCGCATGGACCACCGCCAACCCGGCAAAAACCAAGGCTGACTTCTATGTGGAACACAACCGACCTGACGCTATGCTCACCGTTACAGTCAGTGTTTACGATATGATGGGCCATGCCGTATGGACAGCCACCTCAACCGGTCGTAGCGATATGTATAAGTCCTCGCCCGTGACTTGGAATCTGCAAGACGGCAGCGGCATGAGGGTGGCTCGTGGCATATACATCTACCGCGTGACCGTAAGAGACGACAATGGCGGAGAAGCCACTATTAATCAGCGCATTGCCGTGGCTTCGGAATAGCAAGCCGTCGACAAAGTGTAATCTCGGATAAATTTGTGTAATTGTCAGAAAATTACTAACTTTGCACTTAAGAAAGAGATATAAGCAGAAATGAACGAGGAAAAAATCATACAACTCCCGGAGCCTACGTTGCGACGCTTGCCTTGGTATTTGGCTTACGTCAATATGTTGCGCACTCAGAATGTAGAGTACGTGTCGTCTACACAGATTTCTCGCCAAATCAACGTCGATGCTTCGCAAATAGCCAAAGATCTCTCGTTTCTGAACATAAAGGGGAAAACAAGAATAGGTTATCAAGTGGAAAATCTTGCCGTCACCCTCTCCAATTTCCTCGGCTTTCACAACGACCATACCGCATTTATTATAGGCACCGGCAGCCTCGGTAGCGCTCTTATACAAGACTCCGGACTGATGCAATACGGGCTTCACATCGTGGCAGGCTTTGACGTCAACCCCGACATTGTGGGCAAAAACATCTGTGGAGTGCCCATCTATCATATCAGTGAACTTGCCGAACGACAACGGCAATATAATGCAGCGATAGGCATCCTCACCGTGCCGGTAGAACATGCCCAAGAATCAGCCGACTTGCTATCGGCAGGCGGACTGCGTGCGATTTGGAATTTTACGCCCTACCGCATCAAAGCTTCAGAGCATGTCGTGATACAAAACACGTCGATTTACGCTCATCTCGCCGTGATGTATAACAGAATCAATGGTAATAGATGAAAGTATTTCGCTACAATATCGACAAACTTAACAATGCTTCTGCAGAAATAATCCCCGACTCATCAATCCAAAAGAGCGGCAAACCGTTTTTTATACCGTTTACCAACGAGCGCTACGAATGTCGCATAGCAGCGGCAGTGCGCATAGGAAGACTGGGGAAAAACATAGCCTCGCGCTTCGCCTCTCGCTACTATAACGAATGGGGGTTATGCCTGTCAATACGCGCCACCGAGATGCTCGAAAGGCTGAAAGCCGCCGGAGAGCCATGGGCTGAAGCCACAGCGTTTGACGGTGCAATTATCGAAGGGATTTTTTACGATGATAATCTCTCAGGCAAAGAAATTGTGTATTCAGGGAGCGACGGACTACAACGACTGACAATGCCCCTGAACGAAATGTTTGACTCTCTTATCGCACAAGCTTCTCGCCACTTCATTTTCAAAATGGGAGACTTGGTGCTCATCGACTTGGGCGACAGCCATCTCTTGACGCTCGACACAAAAGTGACGGCTACAATCGACAACAAAGAATCAATCAACATCAAGATAAAATAAAAATCACACTGCAACAATGAAGAAATATTTTTTAGCAGCATTGGCAATTATTGTAACAACAGGTATTAATGCAGTAGTGCCTACGTTTAAATCGGTTTCAGTGCTTTCATCTGGGAAATGGGTGAAAATCAAAGTGGGGGAAACAGGAGTTTATCAGCTTGATTACGACCAACTTCGCGAGTTTGGATTTGAATATCCGGAAAATGTGAAAGTTTTCGGATTGGGAGGGGTGATGCCTACTGAAAACTTCACCTCCTCAGTGACTTTCACCGACGACTTGGCGCAAGTGCCCACCATGCGCGAAGGCAACAAGATATATTTCTATGCTCGCGGTGTGAATGAATATAAGTATGAATGTCCCGACTACTCCACGTTTCAAACCTACGAGTCGGTAGTCAGCAATGCCTACTCCAACGACAGCTACTACTTCCTGACCGATGGTGTGATGGAAGATGTAGTGGAGATGGAAGTGGTGGAAACCACTCAAAGCGATGTTGATGCAGCAGCTGTGACCTACACCACCGGCACAGCTTATTGGAATTATAAAAAAAACTTGGTGAACATCGCTCGCTCCGGGAAAAATTTTATGGGCGAAGATTTTGCCACAAGCTGCCGACTAAGGTTTAATGTACCTGTGAAGGGGATGGCTGAGGGTGGCTCTATCTATGCTCGCGCATTGACCGGATTGAAAGTGACGGCAACAAAAATGCTCACCATCAATGTCAACGACGACATCGTAGGCTCAACAACTTTCAAAAACAATTCTTCATCGATGTATTCGGCTTACCTCTATCAAAACTGCTTCGTGTCGGGCACAAAAAGCTATAGCGGACTTGCGCTACCGGAAAATGAGCAGGTTGAGGTGTCGATAGGTATCGACTCCGGGAATATCACCACCGCTCTCTTAGACTATGTCAGTGTGGCTTACACTGCCGAAAATGCGCTTCCCGCGGATTTGTCACAAGCACGTCGTCGCTATAAAAACGACATGGCAAGCACCGCACTTTCGGTGAAAGATTTGACAGCAACCACCAAAATATGGCTTGTCAACGACGCTACCGCCTCTAAAGATTGCAACTACAACTACAAAGTATATACACCGTTAGAGAATGGCGACGGCACCGGCGTCATTGCCACAAAGTTTAAAAGCACATGGGCTGACTTCGTGTATTTTGACACCGCAAAAGAGCAAATGAAGCCGGAATATGTGGAAAATGTAATCAATCAGAATCTTCACGGCTTAGCAGCCCCCACGATGCTTATCATCACCACCGATGCTCTCTATGAGCAAGCCGAACGCATTGCAGATTTCCACCGCACCCACGACAATATGGACGTGACAGTGCTTCGTCAAAAGAATATCTTCAACGAATTTTCGAGCGGTGTGCCGGGAGCTATGGCTTATCGTCGCATCTGCAAAATGTTTTATCAACGCGACCCGATGAAATTTCGCTATTTGCTGTTGGTGGGTGGCGGCTCCTACGACAATCGTCAGCTCACAAACCCCGACAGCGAGACCGAGCTGCTCATCACATGGCAGAGTGATGCCAGCAACCATGCTGTCGACTCTTACTGCTCCGACGACTTCTTCGGAGTGATGAGCGAAACGGCATCGACCATCGACTCCAACACCCTTCTCAACTTGGCTATCGGCAGAATACCCTTTGTCTCTGAAGCCGATTGCCGCAGCTATATCGACAAGCTCCTCGCCTACATGGCTGAGCCCCCCAAACAAAGCGAAATGTGGCGTAGCAATATGCTTGTCATCGGCGAATATGGCGACGACTACATCCACACTATTCAAACCGAAGATTTCATCAATAAATTTAATGATTCGGGGATGTTTGCCGCCAACTTCAACAAGATTTATCTCGAACCTTATGACAACATCGACAATCTTGAAGGCTCAAGAGAAAAACTTGTGGAAGATTTTAATGTGGGACAATATTTCACTATGTTTATCGGACACTCCAACACCTCAAGCATGACAAAACCGATGATATTGATGGACTTGCAGAAAGCCACCAATACCAAATATGACGTTGCACCGATAATGTATATCTCCTCGTGCGACGTGGGACGCTACGATATGGGAGTGACTTCATTTCTTGACCGTCTACTTCTCAATCCTAACGGAGGCGTTATTTGCGCCATCGCTGCCACACGCGAGGCTTACACCTCCCACAATGGCAAGATGACCAATTCGTTTGGCAAATTTCTTGGTATGGACGAAAACAACGGAAGCTATTTCCTCGGCGAGAAAACTCTCGGAAGAGTGTTGATGCAAGCCAAAAATTATAGCGGAGATGCTTCTAAAAACCGCACCAAATATCATCTCTTCGGCGACCCGGCAATGAAACTTTACATCCCGCGCAACCTCGCAAGAGTAACTGAGGTGAACAGCTCCACCGACATCGAAAGTGTGGAAGTGGGTACCTCTACGCCAATCAATCTTGCCGGAAAGATATGTTTGAAAAATACAGAAAACATTGACACCGAATACAACGGAACGGCGAAAATCACGCTTTACGATTCCGACAAGTATTATATGACGCAATCCGTATCGGGCAACAACGTCGACGTATATGAGCGCGGTGCCGAGCTGGCAAGCGTCACTTGCAAGGTGGAAAACGGAGAATGGCATACATCGATAGTAATTCCCGAATATCTTTCAGGCACTACCACCATTATCCCGGTGATGGTCACAGCAATAAGCGAGGACGGCGATGTGACAAACGGATTCTATAAGGGATTGACCCTTAACCGCCAACTGTCGGGCGACATCAACGACGACAAAGCGCCGGTGATTGGAGAGATGTATATCAACGACAAAGCAACGTTTGCCGACGGAATGACAATCAGCGACGCCGACCTGCGCATTCGTGCCACCGTGAGCGACGACCTTGCCCTCAACCTCTCTCATGAGGTGCTCACCACCAACCTGACGCTCAGCATCGATGGCAGTCAATCAATACCGGTGACCGGCATTGTTGCTGAAGGACAAAACCATTGCACTATCGACCAACCGGTGTTTGGACTTTCCACCGGATATCACACGGCAACACTCACTGCCTCCGATATCAACGGCAACACCTCCTCACGCACCTTGTCATTTTATATCGACAACGGCATTACGCCTCAATTGACCGTGGAAGAAACCATGTTATTCAACGTGGCGACAATCGGAGTAGCCGACTCCGAAGGCACCGAAACCGCCGACATTAAGATTACCGACGGCAGCGGGAATGTGGTATTTTCTGCCACAAGAGTTAGCCTCCCATATGAGTGGAATGTCAAGGACAACAATGGAGAGAAAGTGGCAGGCGGAGTCTACGACCTCAACGCAATCATCGACGGCGTGGCTGCTAAAACCAAAAAAATCGTTGTAGCAAAGCAATAAATAAGCGGTTTTTCAGTTTTATCAATATAACATCATATTGAAAACAAATGAAAATCTACCGTTATATCTTTATCCTTGCTGCATGCATCGCAGCATTACCCGCAATTGCCGGCAACGACGGCAAAAACGAATTTAATCCGGTGCAGACCGGAGTGACATCGCTGAGCATCGCTCCGGATGCTCGCGGTGCCGCTATGGGCGACCTCGGAGTGGCTACCGAGCCCGATGCCTACTCCCAATATTGGAATCCCTCGAAATATGCATTTGCCTACAGTTCGGCTGCCGTAAGCTTGAGCTACACGCCGTGGCTTCGCAAGCTCGTCAACGACATCTTCCTCGCCAACTTGTCGGGCTATTGGAAATTTGGAGGTGGCGACAACCAAGCCATCAGCGCCTCGCTACGCTACTTCTCACTCGGCGAAATCACAATGACCGACGATAGCGGTGCTGCTGTCAATTCGGTGAACCCCTACGAAATGGCTTTCGACTTAGGATACTCGCGAAAACTCTCGGAGAGTTTCTCTATGGGTGTGGCACTGCGCTACATCTATTCCGACTTGGCATTTTCCGATGCCTACTCAGCCGAGCAACAGTCGGGTGCGTCAGCGTTTGCCGCCGACATCTCCGCCTTTCTCACCACCTACCCGGTGATTGGGCGCAACGAATGTCAATGGTCGTGGGGCTTAAACATCTCCAATATCGGCTCAAAGGTGTCGTATAACGACGGTAACGACCCGGCATTCTTGCCCACCAACTTGCGTCTCGGCACCACATTCACCTTTCCCCTTGCCGACTACAACAACTTGTCGCTCTCATTGGATGCCAACAAGCTCCTTGTGCCCACCCGTCCTCGACAGTCGGACTACACCGATGCCGAAGGCACTTTCGATCAAGAGAAATATGATGCCGCCCTCGAAGATTGGCGCAACACCTCGTCGATTTCCGGTATCTTCAAGTCGTTTAGCGATGCTCCCGGAGGCTTCAGCGAAGAGCTGAAAGAAATCACACTCTCTGTGGGTGCCGAATACAACTACAACCAGCAATTTTTCGTGCGTGCCGGCTATTTCTACGAGAATGAAATGAAAGGCAATCGCCAATATTTTGCCTTCGGTGCAGGCTTCTCGCTCAATGTGGTGCAACTCGACGCATCATATATGATTGCCACTGCACAAAACAGCCCGCTCGACCAAACACTACGCTTCTCTCTAACCTTCGATATGGACGGACTGAAGCATATCCTTGGCAAATAACATCTACAAAAACTTACAATCCGATGTCACTCCCTTATCGCATAGGAATGGGCTTTGATGTCCACAGGCTTGTGGCTGACCGAGCATTATGGCTTGGCGGCGTCCTTATCCCTCACTCTTTAGGCTTATTGGGACATAGCGATGCCGACGTGGCAATCCACGCTCTCTGCGACGCTATGCTCGGCGCAGCCAATCTCCGCGACATCGGCTACCACTTTCCCGACAGCGACCCTCGATATAAGGGCATTGACAGCAAACGATTGCTCAAAGAGGTGGCACGGCTGCTTGAGGAGAAGGGGTACATATTCGGCAATGCAGACATCACCATCTGCGCCGAACGCCCGAAAATCAATCCTCATATTCCTGCTATGCAACAAGCTCTCGCCGAATGTATCGGATGCCCTGTCGATGACATCAGCATCAAAGCCACCACCACCGAGAAACTCGGTTTTACAGGCAGAGAAGAAGGCATCTCTGCTTATGCCACGGTGATTATCGCCCACAAATAAATTGTCTGCTACCGGAGTTTTGATTTCACAGCGAGAGCCATTCGGCAACTTCCTCTTTTGGGGGTATAGAGGTCACCTATAAGGGTGATGCCATACCGGTTCTTAAACTCCACCTTACGGTGATTAACGTTCTCGCTTAAAGGGAATACCTTGTCCCATTGTTGTGTTTTTATGGCCCTTAATTCCGCAACACTTTGATTTAAATTAATTTATAAGTTCCTGAGCAACAAAAAGTTGCCCAGGATTTTGCCATGTCAGAATTTTCACTTATCTTA